>JAEZZT010000006.1 GCA_023418435.1 Bacillota bacterium
CATATAACACAGAGATTATCAATGCTTTAGGCGTCATCGACCGAGTGGTCGGAGTGGATGCCAATATTTACCAAGATCAAGGTGGTTATGGCAATCGCTTTACAGAAGATCAAGTCATCGGCAAGAGCCAACGAGAACTCAATTATGAGCAGATCATCAAGTTGAAGCCCGAAGTGTTGATCCTCACGGGGAACGGTGCCGTGGATGAAGCGGTGAAGAAGTTGGAGCCCTTCGGCATCCAAGTCGTGGTGGTAAATGCCTATTATACGAATGAATTTGCACAAACATGCGATCTTATGGGTAAAATGTTCAACAGAACTGCTCAAGCGGAAGAGCTGAAGCATTATTTTTTGGATAAACTGGACTATATCCAAAAACAATTGAAAAATGTACACAAGCGGACACTGTATTTTGAGTACCGCCGTACAGGCAATACGACGGTGCCCGGGGACTATTTCTATTGGATGGTCGAATACTCCGGTGCGGATAATATTTTCCGCACGGCAAAAGCGGTCAAGATTGATCCGGAACAAGTGGTCGTTCGCAATCCGCAATACATCGTGAAGGTGTCCGACGCCATTTCCAAATCCAGCTACATTCCGCCGACGCCGGAAAAGATGGCCGAGATCAAAGCCGACTTGGTCAATCGCCCCGGTTGGGATGAAATTGATGCCGTTCAACATGATCGTATCTTGCTTTTGAGTCATTATGTTCATGGCGGAGCATCCAAACTGGTCGGTACGATGTACATTGCCAAGTTCATGTATCCGGAATACTTGCCGGATTTGCATCCGGAACAGGTATTCAAAGACTGGTTAGTGAAGTACCAACACTTGGACTACATTGCAGGCCACACCATGCCGGCATTTGAACTACCGAAGGAGAAATAAGATGAAACAGTTAAGTTCGAGCGGGAAGTGCATCCGAGCCTGGTTGGGGATGTTGCTGACGGTGTTGGCTATACTTGCTTTGGCAGGATGCGGATCTCCGGGAACACCAACGAATGGCGGTACGCAGATTACGGACTCAGCGGGGCGGCAATTGGTCTTGCCGGATAAAATCGAAAGAGTGGCGGTGTTTAACGCGTACAATGCGGAGTTGCTGAACGCCATCGGTGTATTGGACAAAGTCGTTGCAGTGGATGATTATATCTACAAGGATGCGGCCGGCTTTGATCATCGTTTCACCGAGAGCATGAATGTGGGCAAAGAGGGAAATCAACTCAATTATGAGAGATTGATTGCGCTCAAACCGCAGATTTTGATCATGACCGGAAACTCCGCCGAGATTGATAAGATAGAGAAAAAATTGCAACCTTTTCACATTCAAGTAGTCGTGGTGAATGCTTACTACACGAATGAATTTGCGCAAAACTGCGATTTACTCGGCAAGATTTTCCACAAGGAAAAGGAAGCCAACGAATTGAAGCATTATTTCTTGGATAAGCTGGACTATATCCAAAAGCAGTTGAAGAATGTGCCCAAGCGAACTTTGTATTTTGAATATCGACGCGCCGGCTTGACCACTGTGCCGGGGGATTATTTTTACTGGATGGTGGAGTATTCCGGAGCGGAGAATATCTTTCGGCAGGCGAAGGGGAGGGAAATTGATCCGGAGCAAGTGATTGTGAAGAACCCGCAATACATCGTAAAAGTATCCGATCCCGTGTCCCGCTCTTCGTACTTGCCGCCGACGCCGGAGCAACTGAGGGAGATCAAAGCGGAATTGGTCAATCGCCCCGGTTGGGATGAAATTGATGCCGTTCAACATGATCGTATCTTGCTCTTGAGTCACTATATTCATGGCGGGGCATCGAAACTGGTCGGTACGATGTACATAGCCAAATTCATGTATCCGGAATATTTGCCGGATTTGCATCCGGAACAGGTGTTCAAAGACTGGTTGGTGAAGTACCAGCATTTGGATTATATCGCAGGCCACACGATGCCGGCGTTTGAAATCCCTAAGGAGAAGTAAGTGGAATACCCTGGAAGAGAGTAGAGGAGAATGGGAAGTAAGGATTTATTTGAGCAATATCGCCTGTATTATCGCAAACGAAGATGGGGGATCGGCGTTTTAATGATCGGCCTCATTTTGACGGCTTTGTTTTTGCTCGGACAAGGGGCTGCCGGTACATCTTGGCCGGCGGTAATGCATGCTTTGGAAGGCGTGCTCATGGCCGATTCCGGACGGTGGAATGCGGATGATAAGATCATCATTTTGATTCGTATGCCGAGATTGATTATGGCGATGCTGACAGGGGCTGCTTTGGCGATATCCGGGGCGGTGATGCAATCGATTACGCGAAATCCATTAGTGAGTCCGTTTACAGTCGGTGTATCGGCGGCGGCTACTTTCGGTGCGGCGATGTTTCTGCTCTTCGGGTATCTTTTGGGCATGGTAAGCCAGACCGGCGTGATGGTATCGGCATTCTTGACGGCGGTACTATGTGCCGGGGCGGTGTATCGATTGGCCAAGAAGGTAGGAACGAGTGCGACGACTTTGGTGCTGATCGGTATCGGAGCGAATTATATATTCTCTGCGGCGACTTCCGCTTTGCAGTTCTTTGCGGAAGAACATAAGCTTGCTATGATTGTGGATTGGACATTTGGAAGCTTTAATTCCATTACTTGGGACGAAGTTTCGGTAGTGGTGGTACCCGTGTTTCTCGCCATATTTTACTTGCAGCGACAGGCACAATCGCTGAATGCCATGATTGGTGGCGATGATGATGTGTTGGCCACGTTAGGGACGAATCCGGAAGCCTTGCGGAGACGAACGGGTATTGCCGCGATCCTTATCACGGCATTGACGGTTTGTTTTACCGGCATCATCGGGTTTGTAGGTTTGGTGGCACCGCATATTGCAAGGATGATCGTGGGCAATCACCATGGCTACTTGTTGCCTTTTTCCGCCGTGATTGGAGCCTGGTTGGTGCTGGCGGCGGATGCCTTGGGGCATTGGATCATTGCGCCGGTGGTCTTGCCGGTCGGTGTGGTGATCGCATTCTTGGGCGTGCCGCTGTTTATGCATTTGGTTTTGAAACAATGCAATAAGGCGTGGGAGTAGGAGGAATAGTATGAATCGTTTACAAGCGCAACATATTAGTTTCTCCTACCATGCAGAGCGGCCGGTGTTGCAGGATGTCAGTGTGGAATGGTCGGTGGGCGAGTGGTTGACTCTACTAGGACCGAATGGCACCGGAAAAACGACTTTGATGCGTTGCATATTGAATCAGTTGCAACCTCAAGCGGGACAGGTTTTCTTGGCGAAAAAAGAGTTGTCTGCCTGGTCGGCGAAGGAACGTGCACGATTGATTGCATATGTGCCGCAATCGACGCGCATGCCTTTCGGTATGCCGGTGATCGATACCGTGCTCACGGGGCGGCTTGCTTTTTCGCCATATCGCTATACGAAACATGACCGAGAAGTCGTAGCTGATGTCATTGAGAAAATGCATTTGGAGAAGCTGGCTTTTCGCTCGATTAATGAGTTGTCCGGTGGAGAGCGACAGCGAGTGTGGATTGCTCGGGCCCTAGCGCAGGAAGCGGATTTGCTTTGTATGGATGAGCCGACAACCGGAATGGATCCGGAGAATCAGCTGCTCCTGTTGGAGCTGATTCGGAGGCTGACGGATGAGAAGATAATCGGTGTGTTGATGACTTTGCATGACTTGAATCTGGCAGGTATGTTTTCCGATCGCATCGCGTTACTGTACGGCAGTCGGCTTTATGCCGAAGGAAAGCCCGCTGAGGTGCTGACCGAGGACAATATTTACGAAGTGTACCGTGTCCATGCAGAAGTCAGTCAGGAAAATGAGCGTCCTCATGTGCGTTTGTTGCGACAAATGGAAGCATCAGGTAGAATGAAAGAGTAGGATTATGTATGTGTAAAGGAAGGTGCAATATGGAATTACGTAAAGAAGCAACCATTTGGGATGGAGCAAAATTGACGTTGGTAGGACCGGAATTGAAAGTGGGAGATCAAGCTCCTGATTTTGTGGCTATCGGCAACCAATTGCAAGAAGTCAGACTGAGCGATTATGCAGACAAAATAAAGATTATTTCGGTGATTCCCTCCGTGGACACACCGGTATGTGACGCGCAGACGCGGCGCTTCAATACAGAAGCGACCAAGCTGGGCGAAAATGTAGTAGTTTTGACATTGAGCATGGACTTGCCATTTGCCCAGGAACGCTTTTGCGCAGCGGCAGGATTGGATCAAGTACACACCTTGTCCGATCATCGCGATGCGGATTTCGGTGAGAAGTACGGTTTCTTAATTCAAGAATTGCGACTGCTTTCGCGTGGCATGGTAGTGGTGGATGCCGAGAATGTCATCCGTCATGTAGAATATGTGCCGGATGCGGATCATGCCGTTGATTTTGCGGCAGCCTTGGAAGCTGCCAAGGCTTGCCTCTAAGTAAATAGCAAAAGTTGACTAGGAAGGATTGGGAATTTCCCCGATCCTTTTCTTTTGTCTGGATATTGAAACGGAGTAGATAAGTTTATTATCTACAGGCAGGGGAATGTAGCGTTTTGGGTGTATCGGTTGGAGGAGACCAAGTTTTTGTGCTAATTTTCTAATAAATTGAGTTCGAAAATGGGGACTTAGTTGATAATGGCGAGATACCGGAAGCAGAGGCTTTATTGTAGTTAAGGCTTTGCAAAATAAGGGAATTCGCAACTAATGGTCAAGAAATTTATAATAGTTAGATAACTCAAAGAAAATGTGCATATGATATAATAAGGTAAATAACATATGAATGGAGGGTCATGATGCCATTGGATTTTGGACGACGCTTGGTGTGGGTTGCGGCCGGAGTAATTCCGATCCCGACTGCTTTGTATGCAGTTCACACACCGGACTCTTTGGGGTGGTCGTACTTAGCTTTTAATGTGCTTGGCTGGTTGATCCCGACAATATGGTTAGCATTCTCGCCGGCTATTGGCGGTTGGCGACATTCCGTCGTGTATACTGCTACGTGGATTTGCCGATTTACTTTTGCTTTAGGACTGATCATGGTTGCCTTCTCTTGGGAAGAAACGATGTGGTTTGTATATGGCCCATGGGTCTGTGTGCCGTTATTTGCCTTAGCTTTATTCATACAGCTGGCAGCATGCGGAGCGTTGTCGAGATTGTTATTGTATTGGCAATCCTGTTTTTCCGATTGGAAACGGCGCTGGTTGAGTTTGTTCTTTGTTTTAGCTCTGGTACCTAATTTAGTACCTTTGTTTTATGCCTTGGCATTTATGATCGGGGAAGCCTGGTTGCAACCGTCGATGGGGTCATGGCGGGAAATGGCAATCACCTTTGCGTGGTTATTTGTCATGTCGTTGTCGGCAGAGGTAGTATTGGCCGCACTGGCATATCCTGCGGTCTACTACATCAATCGTGATGAGACGAAGTCGATACGAGCAGCAGCCGCAATTGGCGGAACGTTGGCTTACTTGGGAGCACATTTTTTAGGAGACTATGTAATATCCCATTGGGGATTGCGCTACTCTTTGTCTGCACCTGTGGTCTATATTGCCGCCGGGGCTTGGGTCTTGAGCACTTTGTACTTAACTTTGGGGTTCTTGGTTGCGGAATGGATCTTGCGCCGAAAGAGAACGATAGACGAGGAAGAATAGTCGCTATGAGCGGCTATTTTTTGTGCCGAGAAGCATGACTTTATTTGTATTTCAAGGTTGTTTATTTTATAATACTAAGAAGAGAGTTATCCCTATAAGGGTTAGAATAAAGGAGGAACCGATATGTGCGGTATCGTTGGGTACATCGGTCAAAAAGAAGCGGCTACTTTTTTAGTCAATGGACTGGAGAAATTGGAGTACCGTGGTTATGATTCTGCCGGCATTGCTTGTTTTGACGGCGAAAAAATTGAGTTGAGAAAAAAGGTCGGTAAGATCAAGAATCTCATTGATTATTTACAGGCACATCCGGTACATGGCTACATGGGAATTGGGCATACTCGCTGGGCTACACACGGACGTCCGTCGGATGCCAATGCACATCCTCATGAAGACGGCGAAGGCCGTTTTGTGGTCGTGCATAACGGGATTATCGAAAACTACATGGAGCTCAAACGTGATCTCTTGGCCAAAGGACATCAGTTTTTGTCGGAAACGGATACGGAAGTAGTGGCTCACTTATGCGCCGAATGGTATGACGGAGATTTCCTTTCTACGGTGAAAAAGGTGCTGTCTGCGATTGAAGGTTCGTACTCCTTGGTATTTATGAACCGGGAAGCACCGGATATGCTGATCTGTGCCAAGAAGAGCAATCCCTTGGTAGTGGGCCTAGGCGAAGGTGAAAATTTCATTGCCTCGGATATCCCGGCCATTATTAATGAAACCAGAGATATTTACATACTCGACGACGGAGAAATTGCAGTCGTCAGAAAAGATAGCGTCCAGGTGATGAATTTCCAAGGTCAGCCTATCGATAAAAAGGTTTACCATGTCACATGGTCTCCGGAAGCAGCGGAAAAAGGCGGCTATCCTCATTTCATGATCAAGGAGATTTTTGAGCAGCCCAAAGCCTTGCGCGATACCATGGCGCAACATATTCATCATGAAGAGAAGACGGTCTACTTCAATGAACTGAATTGGCAGGAGCAGGATTTGCGCGGCATCAATAAAATCTTGATTACCGCTTGCGGAACTGCGTATCATGCCGGTTTGGTGGCCAAGTACTACATTGAAAAGTTGGCTTGTATACCGGTTGAAGTAGATATTGCTTCGGAATATCGGTATCGGGATCCGTTGACGGACGCCAATACATTTTGTATTGTCATCAGTCAATCCGGTGAAACGAGCGATACCTTGGAGGCGCTGAAAGAGGCCAAGAGGAAAGGTGCCAAGAGTTTGGCGATCACCAATACGGTAGGATCTTCCATTGCGCGCGAAGCGGATGCCGTGGTGCAGACGGTGGCAGGGCCGGAGATTTCAGTTGCATCCACCAAGGCGTACACGACACAGTTGACGGCGCTATTGCTGTTGGCGACCTATATGGGACGAATCAAAGGTACATTGTCCCGTGAGGAAGAGGTGCAAATCGTGGAAGGTTTGGTGGCGTTGCCGCAAAGCTTCGAGCAGGTGTTCCAGCATGAGGATTATTTGAAAGAGTTGGCGGAAACATACCAAGATGTGGAAGATGTGTTCTTCTTGGGCCGCTCTATCGACTATGCCATTGCGATGGAAGGGGCATTGAAGCTCAAAGAAGTTTCGTACATTCATGCCGAAGCCTATGCGGGCGGTGAATTGAAGCATGGCACATTGGCACTGGTGACGGAGGGGATTCCGATTATTGCGCTGGTGACGCAGGATCATGTTCGCGACAAAATGTACAGCAATATCGAGGAAGTGGCTGCACGTGAAGCGGTGGTCATCGGTGTCGGCTACGAAGATGATGAGCTCTTGTCGAACAAGGTGAAACACCCGATTCATATTCCGCGAGTACATCCCTATGTCGCACCGGTGTTGGCAGTCGTGCCATTGCAATTGTTGGCGTATTATGCCAGCGTGGCTCGCGGCAATGATGTCGATAAACCAAGAAACCTGGCGAAGTCCGTCACGGTTGAATAATAAGGAGTTTAATGATGAATACGATTTTTTCCGGCATTCAGCCCAGTGGAGATCTCACTTTGGGAAATTACTTGGGGGCTTTGAAGAATTTCATACCTTTTCAAGATACGCATGAATGCTATTATTGTGTAGTCAATCAGCATGCGATTACAGTACCGCAGGATCCGGAGCAATTACGTCGTCGGACGAATGAGTTGGCAGCGCTTTACCTGGTGGCCGGTTTGGATCCGCAAAAGGCGACTCTGTTTGTGCAGTCGGAGGTACCGGAGCATGCGCTATTCGGCTGGGTCATGATTACGATGTCCTATGTCGGTGAGATGGAACGCATGACGCAGTACAAGGA
>JAEZZT010000066.1 GCA_023418435.1 Bacillota bacterium
GTTCTTCCACTTCACGCAAACTCGCTTGCGATACCATCTCCTGCAATTCGGCTTCGACGGGTACTTCCGTATGAATGCGTGCCAAATCGCGAGACAAATAAGCCGATTCGCGATTCTCTTCCAAGCGTTCCCGCAACTTGCCTTTTTGCTCATCGATCGCTTCATATAAATGCTCCAAATCGCCATAGGCGCTGACCAATTTATAGGCCGTTTTCTCGCCCACTCCCGGCACTCCCGGGATATGGTCCGAGGCATCGCCCATCAAGGCTTTCATCTCGACAACACTCTCCGGACCGTAGCCATATTCTTCGCGCATGGCAGTCGGAGTCAGCATCGACATTTGCGTAATCCCCTTCTTCGTCAAACAGACGGTCGTATGCTCGTCGATGAGTTGCAAGGCATCGCGATCGCCGGTCACGATATAGGTCTCGCAATCCCCGGCAAAACGTTTCGCCAGCGTGCCGATGATATCGTCTCCCTCGTAACCTTCCAACTCATATTGGGCAATTCCCAAAGTCTGCAGCACTTCGCGAATCAGACGAAACTGCGGAATCAAATCTTCCGGCGCATCGGGGCGATGGCCTTTGTACTCTGCAAATAATTTATTTCTGAATGTAGTCCTACCTTTATCAAACGCCACGGCCAAATAATCCGGACGCAACTCTTCATAGAGTTTGGCCAACATCATCAAAAAGCCGTGCACGGCATTGGTAGGCACTCCTTGCGGACTGGTCAGCCCGGGAAGTGCAAAAAACGCACGATACAGCAACGAATTGCCATCGATTAAAGCCAGTTTTTTATTTGTCATAAGCGCCTCCTGTATCCTCTTTGAAATTATATCATAAGAGAGGGGTGGATTGCGTTTTTCGTATAGCCGAACTGCGAAAAAATAAAGGTATTTCCCCATGTATGTGGAATATATTCAACAGTATGCAAACCCATTGGATTATCGAAACGACAGAAACAGGACTGACCATCTCGGAGCTACTACGCAAACGAGGGCTTTCGGCACGACGTCGTCGCATTTGGCGCCGCGAAGCCACCATCCGGCTCAATCGGCAGGAGGTACCTTGGTATACTCGCATTGCAGCCGGTGACGTTTTGTGCATCGAGGTGAACGACGCACTCCGCTTTGAGCCTTGGTCCTTTCCCCTGGACTGTGTATTCGAAGATGAGGATTACTTGGCCGTCAACAAATCTTCCGGAATGTTGGTTCATCCGACCGTCAAGGAGCGGCAACACACGCTCCTGAATGCCGTGCAGGCACACTTGGATCGAAGATCTCCCGGAGCTTCGCCACATCCGATACATCGTTTGGATCGTGGTACTTCCGGCTTGATTTTGGTGGCCAAAAGCGGGCGTGCGCATTATGCCTGGGAGCGCCATGCGATGGAACACAGCAGCCGTCGCTACCTGGCGTTGGTGCACGGCGACTTTGTCGCTCCCCATGCCGATATTTCTCTGCCGATTGCGCGCAAAGAGGGAAGTATCATCGAACGGGAAGTCAATCTCGTCACAGGCCGTACCGCTCGCACATTTATCTCCCGAATCGCCCATAGTCGCCAGGCATCCCTGCTCGCGCTGACGTTGGCAACGGGACGTACACATCAAATCCGCGTCCATTGTGCGCATCTCGGCTTTCCTCTCTTGGGAGACGAATTGTACGGCGGTCAAAGAGACCGCATCGAGCGACCGGCTTTACATGCGGCAAATTTGCAATTTTGTCATCCGCAAACCGGTCGGATTATTCGTCTGGAGGCTGCTCCTCCCGAGGATTTCGGAGCCGTTTGCAAACTATTATTTCCGTCATTGGGTTTCAATTAAAGGAGGTTCACCCATGCCATTAGTAACGAGTACCGAAATGTTCCGCAAAGCGTATGAAGGCAAGTATGCCATCGGCGCTTTTAATGTCAACAACATGGAAATCATCCAAGGCATCGTCGATGCCGCTCAGGAAGAGCGAGCACCGCTGATTTTGCAAGTATCTGCCGGCGCACGCAAGTATGCTCGTCATATTTACTTGACCAAATTGGTAGAGGCCGCTTTGGAAGACACCGATTTGCCGATTTGTTTGCACTTGGATCATGGCGAAGATTTTGAAATCTGCAAAGCCTGCATCGACGGCGGCTTTACTTCCGTTATGATCGACGGTTCCAAACATCCCTATGAAGAAAATATCGCGTTGACGAAACAAGTCGTCGAATATGCCCATGCGCACGGCGTGGTGGTCGAAGCCGAATTGGGTCGCTTGGCCGGTGTCGAAGATGATATCTCGGTCGACGCTCGTGACGCTCGTTTCACGGATCCCGATCAAGCCGTCGAGTTCGTGGAAAGAACGGGTTGTGACTCCTTGGCGATTGCCATCGGTACCAGCCATGGCGCTTACAAATTCAAAGGTACTCCTTACTTGGATTTTGAACGCTTAGAAAAAATCTCCGCCATGCTGCCCAACTATCCGATCGTCTTGCATGGTGCTTCCACCGTCATCCCCGAATTCGTGGAAAAATGCAATCGCTATGGTGGCGATGTCGGCGGTGCCCAAGGCGTACCGGAAGATATGTTGTTGAAAGCCGGCACGATGGGTGTCTGCAAAATCAACATCGATACCGACTTGCGCCTGGCCATGACGGCCTCGATTCGCGAATGGCTCATCGAGCATCCGGCGGATTTCGACCCGCGCACCTACTTGGGAGCCGGACGTGCTGCCATCAAAGGCATGGTGCAGCACAAAATTCGCAACGTCCTCAATTGTTCCAATCGTATCTAAAATAAAAACTCGGATCATTCAGATCCGAGTTTTTTGTTGCCCTTACCGGCACTGCGCAGAGTAATATAAGTCACTTCACGAGGGCATTGGAAACGGAATGGGAACCAATGTCCCAAACCGCGACTGACATAGCCTACCATATCCCCTTGCCGAAATTCTCCCATATTGTACTTGTACAGAGGCATCAGGGATTTTCCCTGCCAAGCCACTTGCCCGCCATGAGAATGTCCGGCTACGGTCAAATCCGCCTGATGCCGGTAGCCGGCGTCAATGAAATCGGGGTGATGGGCAATCAACAACAAGAAAGCATCTTGCGGTATATCTCCAATTGCCCGTGTCGTAAAGTCCTCTATTTGACGTGTCAATTCAGCGCCTTTTTTGAACGGAAAATCCACGCCGGCAATATAGATTTCCTTGCCCGCCCAGGTCAATTTGCCATGGCTATTGCGCAAAATCCTGACCGGTGTAGTCTTGAGTGCGGCTTCAATTTTTTCGCGACCGCGATAATATTCGTGATTGCCCCAAACGAAATCAATGCCATGTCGAAACTTGGGTGCCTCTTCCCGCAAAACAGCCGCCATTTCCGGAAGTACTCGGACATCATCAATGAGATCGCCGGCAATAATTACATAATCCGCTTTC
>JAEZZT010000096.1 GCA_023418435.1 Bacillota bacterium
ATATTATATTTCATGTTAAAAACTTCTATAGCATTCATTTTTTATCACTTTTTTCTATTTATTTTATTTTTTCCAACAACAACTTTTATATATCATCCATTTGCAGATCGTTGGAATTGAATTGACAAGAGAAAAATGCGGTACTATTATTAATTTAGAAGTATGCTATTTCTGACTCTGCGCAACAGGATCACAGGGAGAGTTCGGTTGCGGTCCGGGAGGTGAAGGTAGGATTCCCTATCAAACTTTATCATTCAGATAACAAGGGGTGTGTATTTATGACAAAACATTGGAAAAAAGTATTAGCTGCTACCGCATGCGTGGCTTGCCTCACCGGTTTTGGTGCCGTACAAGCTGCCTATGAGCTCAACGAAGAAGTAAAAGATGCGACACCGGCCTTGATCGGCGCAACGACCATCGGAATTCAGGCTTATGAAAACACCGCTTTTCAACAACAGGCCAATAAAGATGCGATCTTGGTAATGAGCTTCGGTACGACTTTCAAAGATACTCGGGCTAAAACCATTGATGCGATTGTCAACAAAATCAAAGCGGCTTTCCCGAATAAAGAAGTTCGTGTGGCATTCACCAGCCATATTATTATTGACCGCATTTTGGAAAACGAAGGTATTCAGTACGACACACCGGAAGCGGCTTTCAATAAATTGGCCAAAGACGGCTACAATCGTGTCGCCGTAGTCAGCTTGGATATTATTCCGGGCATCGAATATGATTATGACCGTTTGGTTACCCATTCGGAACAGGCTAACTTCAAAAAGCTGACGGTAGCTACTCCGACCATGTACTACATGGGTCAAGAAGATCAACCCGATCAAGTCATCGACTTCTTGAATGCCGTGAAAACTCAATTCCCGCAAAAACGTGACGAACATACTGCGCTTCTCTTGATGGCACATGGAACTCCGCATCCGGGCAATGCCTACTATGCAGTCATCCAAGATCGTATCAATGCGTTGGGCTGGAAGAACGTATTCGTATATTCCGTAGAAGGCCGCCCGCATTTGGAAGATGTCATGCCGAAACTGAAAGACGCAGGCATCAAAAACGTTACCTTGATGCCCATCATGGTAGTTGCCGGTGACCATGCCAATAACGATATGGCAGGTTCGGAACCGGACAGCCACAAATCCATTTTGGAAGCAGCCGGCTACCATGTAGATACCTACATTCATGGTCTCGGCGAAAACGAAGCGATCCAGAATCTCTTCGTAGAACGCGCTCGCGAAGCGGTAGATGCATTAGACAACATGAAGGTAAAATTACCTTACACTCCCAAAATGCATCATCATAAATAAGCAGTAAAAAAATCCGCCCGGCATGGGCGGATTTTTTCAGAAAGGATACTTATGAAATCTTTATTTCGCTTGATTGCCCTTCTCTGCTTGGTAGGTGTATTGAGTGCTTGTGGAAACTCCTCCTCCACCGATACGAAAGGGCATACTTATCAGTTTAAAAATGCTTCCATTACCTTGGCGCAAAAACCGCAACGGGTCATCCCTCTCTCCGCTTCTCTTTTGAAGATGTGGACAGCAGTTGGTGGAAAAGCAATCGCTCGTCCGACTACCCAAGATCCACTTTCGCCCGAATTGGAAGCCTTGCCGCAAATCGGCCATGTCTCCAATATCAATGCGGAATCCCTGGTCGGATACCACCCGGATCTCGTTCTGGGTTTGGAGAATCAAAACAAAAAAATAGCCTCCATTTTGGACGCCAACAAAATTCCTTATCTTTTGTTGAACTACGACGGAATTGACGACAATGTGCCTCTCCTGCAGTTCTTCGGAGAATTGGCGGGGACAGCACAACAAACGCAAGAAGTGGTCAAAAAATACAATCAATCCCTCCAGAAAGTAAAGCAAGAGGCAAAATCCCTGCCACCACTGCGGGTGATTGTCCTGCGTGCGACCGGTAAGGATGTCACGGCTGAAACACCCAAGGCCATTACGGCATCCATGCTTTCTTATCTGGAGATCAACAATGTCATTACCAATCATTTGAACGGAGAGCCGAAAACGAAAACGGTTCCCTACAGCCTGGAGGTTTTGGCAGAGGATGATCCGGATGTGATCTTGGTGGTAACGATGGGCCGCCAAGAGCAAATCCAAGAGCGTATGAAAGAAGTCATGACCGGCAATCCGGCCTGGCAAACACTTTCTGCCGTACGTCACGGTAAAGTGTACTACTTACCCGGAGATATGTTCTTGTTGAACCCGGGCATTCGGACACCGGAAGCCATGGATTACTTGGTCCAAATACTTTCCGGCAAACAGTAATCCTCACCGTTAAAACGAAGAGACGAAGCATTGCTTCGTCTCTTTTGCTTATGATTATTTACTTTTTCGGCAGCAATTGATCGGCATAGCAATACGGCTTACCTTGACGATCCACAATTTCTGCCTGAATACTGTACACGTCTTGCATCATTTGCTTCGTAACTACTTCTTCCGGAGTACCGTGGGCATACAAATTTCCCTGATGAATGACCAGGAGACGATCGGAATAGCGAGCGGCATGATTGATGTCATGCAAGACCATCACCACCGTAATTGCTTGCAAACGATTAATGCGCCGCAACAATTCCATTACTTCCAATTGATGACAAAGATCCAGGTAGGTCGTCGGCTCATCCAAAACCAACAACTCCGGCTCCTGCGCCAATGCCATGGCAATGCGCACGCGTTGCCGTTCGCCTCCGGAAAGACTGCGTACTTGCCGATGCCGCAAATGCTCTACCCTCATATCTTGCAAACATTGCTGCACCACCTGATGGTCCTCTTCACTGGCCGGCTTCCACCATTTCTGGTAGGGATACCGACCACAATGCACCCATTCTTCTACCATCAGATCGGTCGGTACTTCCGTCGTCTGCGGCAAAAACGCCAACTTGCGTGCCAATTCTTGCTGGGCATATGAGCCGACGGGTTTACCTTCCAGCAACACCTCGCCCCGGTCGCCGACCAACATGCCGGAAAGCGTACGCAAAAGCGTTGATTTTCCACAACCGTTCGCGCCCAAAATGGTCAGTACTTCCCCACGGGAGATTGTAAAATTCAGGTCACGCAATATGGTTTGCTCCGCAAAGGACACTCGCAACGAATGAATCTCTACAATCTTCATTTGCCCCTCCGCAGTAAGAAAAGAAAGAAGGGTGCTCCCAAAAAGGCCATAATAATTCCCACCGGAATTTCCACCGGACTGAAAGTCACTCTTCCTAACGTATCGGAAGCCACCATAATCAACGCTCCGCAGAGTACGGATGCCGGCAGCAGGTAGCGATAATCACTGCCCATCAGCAAGCGTACAATATGAGGAACAATCAGCCCCACGAAACCGATCAGGCCTGCTACACTGACGGCAGAAGCCGCTAACAGGGCCGCAACCGCGGTCATCATGAAGCGAACATATTCCACCTTCATGCCCAGACTGCGAGCGGTCTCGTCGCCCAGCGAAAGTATATTCAATTGCTTCGCTCCGGCAAAAGCCGCCAATATTCCTAAAATAGTATATGGATAGAGAAGTTCCACCTGTGGCCAACTTCGTGCTGCCAAACCGCCGACCATCCACAATAAAGCACCTTGTACACGATCCCCGTAAAACACCAACAAGGCAGAAATACCGCTACCGAAAAAGGCGCTCACGGCAACTCCCGCCAAAATAATACGTGTCGGTCGTATCCCGTTTTTCCAGGCCAGGGCATACACAAAAAGTGCAGCTCCCAAAGCACCCAGAAAAGCAATCGGCGTTACCAAATATTCCAAGTGCGGAAATAAAACCAACATGGTCACGCCGGCGAGTCCGGCACCGGAAGAAACTCCTACGATACTCGGATCCGCCAGGGGATTTTTCATGACGGCTTGTAAAATAGCACCGGCTACAGCCAAATTCGCTCCGACCAAAGCGCCCACAATATTTCTCGGCAGGCGAATATTCGCGAGAATCATCTGCTTGCTGTTCATACTCGTTCCCGACAGCATGTGCAAAATATCTTGCCAAGAAGTACTGGCCGCGCCCAATCGCAAGCTGCCTACCATAACTGCTGCGAGCAAAACCGCCAAGATTATAAGAATGGACCAGCGCCAGGCGCGACGCCGTTCAGGAGGTTGATTTACCCGGGGTGGCATTATTTTTTATCTTCTATATACAACATATCCGTACGTTGCACCAACAAGTACAACATCGCATTGATCACCGATGCTGCGATAGGACTGCCGCCCTTATTGCCTACCACGGTGACATAGGGCACGGTAGAACGCTTGATCAATTCATCTTTCGACTCGGCAGCACCGACAAAACCGACCGGAATACCGACAATCAAAGCCGGACGAATATTTTCTTCTTCAATCATGCGCAACACTTCAAAGAGAGCCGTGGGCGCATTGCCGATCGCCACAATGGCACCGTCCAAGTCCTTGCCGAACATGCGCATGGCCGCCATGGATCGGGTGATACCTTCTTTTTTCGCGTACTCCGCCACTTCCGGTGCGGATACTTGGCAAAATACTTCTCCGCCCAAATTGGCCAAGGCTTTTTTGTTGATGCCGGTACGCACCATTTCCACATCACAGTAAATATTGGCACCCTTGGCCAAAGCGGCAATCCCCGCTTCGATAGCATCATGGCCGGTACGCACCAATTCACCGTATTCTACGTCACCGGACGCATGAATGGTACGCGAATATACTGCGATTTCTTTTTCATTCAAATTCAAGTCCTCAATATGAGGATAAATCAGTTTCATACTTTTATCTTCAATTTCCTTGGGTTGCTTGATATATTCCATTATCGATTCCTCCACTTCTCCACAACTTCTTTGATCGACTGAACGACTTGGTATCCATCCGTTTTGGCTACCGGACGATCAATCACGACGATTTGCAAGCCTTCATCCATGGCGGCCGCCAATTTCGTATCCGTACCGCCGACCAGGCCGCTATTTTTCATGACCACTACATCGGCGCGTGTATCGCGAAACATAGCTCGATTCATTTCATAGCTGAAAGGCCCCTGCATCGCAATCGTATGCTTCGGCGTAACGCCCAGATCCTGCATCATTTGGATAACTTCGACCGTGGGCAAAACGCGAGTCCACACTTCCTTATCCTGAAGAGCCGGCGCCTGAGCAAACACAGCCATCGTCTTGGAACCCGTGGTCAAGTACACGCGCTCTCCCAACTTGCCTGCCAGCTCCGCCGCTTCCGCTTCATTTTTCACATGGTACAGCTTATCATAATCCGGCAATTCCACTTCCGGTCTTTCATAGCGCAAGTAATCTATCCTCATTGCTCGGCAAGCTTGGCGAGCCGTTTCCGAAACAATTGCCGCATACGGATGACTGGCATCGATCACCATGGTAATCTGACGATCGGCAATAAGTGCTTCCATGTCCTGCTGTGTTAAACGTCCGACAACCACATCGTCGACCGCCTGCGAAGCAAGCACTTTGCCATAGTTGCTGACGACAGTCACCACAATATCCGCATCGGTTTCTTTGGCCATAACCGCTGCAAGCTCACGCCCATCCTGTGTACCGGCGATAATCCAGATCACAATTCATATCCTCGCGGTGTAATCATCCTGCCGTTTTCAACTCTCGTACGGCTGTTGCCGATAATTACCGTCGACTGCATATCCACATCCTGTTCGGCCAAATGAGCCAAGTCGGTAATAGTGTAATTCATCCCTGCACGACCGGCTTTACGAACAATACCGGCCGGCGTTTCCGGAGATTTGTACTCCAAAAGAATCTCACAAATCTCGTCCAAATGCGTCGCTCTACCACGGCTGCGCGGATTGTACAAAGCGATGACGAAATCCCCTTGTGCTGCCATTCTGGCACGTTTTTTAATCAAATCCCACGGCGTCAACAAATCGCTCAAACTGATCACCGCATAGTCGTGCATCAATGGTGCGCCAAGAATTCCTGCCGACGTATTCGATGCCGTCAGTCCCGGAATAATTTCACATTCCGGTTGCTGTTGCGGTTCCAGTTGGCCCACCAATTCCAACACCAGTCCGGCCATGCCGTAAACCCCCGGATCTCCGGAAGATACGACTACCACCCGATGTCCTTCAGCGGCCAATTCCACTGCTTTGCGACAGCGATCGATTTCCTGTTTCATCCCCGTACCGACTTGTTCCTTATCGGCAATCAGATCTTTGATCAAAGCCATGTAGGTATGATAACCCACGACGATCTCCGCATCGCGGATCGCTCGATAGGCACGCGGGGTCATTTCTTCTTCATGCCCCGGTCCCAAACCGACGACAGCGATGTAGCCTCGGCAATCGCTACCGTTGCTCGCGGATACTTTGTTTTCTTCATTAAGAATTTGTTCTTCCCTGTTTTCAACGCAATGGTTGTCTCGCATACATTTCCCACTCCAATCGTTTTTTTGACAAATTCGGACTCCTCCAGTCCGTACTTTGCAATGACAGTTTCTATTTCCTCCGGCGTATAGAAATCAATCTGACGCCGATACTCTTTTACCAAGTCCCAAAGACCTTCTTCATCCGCTTTGATCGTGACGCTCGTAAACGCTCCGACGGATAAAGGACTTCGCCCTATTTCTCGACAAGCTTGTTGCAAGGCTTCCGCCAACATGTCTTTGTCGGTACCTCTCCGGCATCCCATTCCGACAATCAAAGTCGGCGGTCGCAAGAATAAATAAGGCACTTTCACATCGGCCAAATGCAGCTCCTTGTCCGTAATAAAGACGGCTGCGTCACAGTCCGGATGTCCCTCCAAAGGCTGACATTGGATGCCCATCTGCGCAGCTATTTCCTTGATTTCGGTCGCGAACGCCATGGATTCGTCCAGGTAGTAGCCGATCGTCTCCCCGCGTGCTACCGCTGCATTGACCGGTTTTAATGCCGCCAGCGGTTCCACTTTCGCCGAGATTTTGCGTGCCAGTACATCCGGCGCTGTCTTGCCATGTACATCGGTCGCCGTCGTAATAACGGGCTGAGAGTCGATCAATGCCGCAATTTTTCGGGTCCATTCATTGGCACCGCCCAAATGTCCGGAAAGCAAGGATATCGTGTGGAGTCCCAATTCATCCATGACCAACACGGCGGGATCGCGTGTTTTGTCCTGTACATGCGGCGCTATCGAACGCACCACAATCCCCACCGCCATAATATAAAGAATCACTTCATAGGAGCCGAATATTTCCGTCGTCAACTTCGGCGTACTGCTGAAATAACGGGCAGGTACACCGCTGCCACGTCCTTCCCGTTCATACAGATCGACATCTTCCGCCAATAAAGAAGCAATTTGCGCTCCTCTCAGCGCCCCCGTTTCCGTCACGGAAACAATGGCACAACGAGCCATGATCAGTCTTCCTTTCCGTCTCTGAACATATGACTGAATTGCTTGTCGTACAATTTGGAAAGTTCATAGTCGGTGTCGAGTACCTTGCTGACGACAATCATCGCCTGGCGAATCACGCCGGCTTCGGCAACCACTTTACCGATGGTTGCCAAAGTCCCCCGTAGGATTCGTTGGTCCGGCCAGGACGCGCGAACGACGATAGCGACCGGCGTGTCTTCCGGATACCCTCCGGCCAAGAGATTTTCGACCACGCCGTCAATCATCTGCACGGATAGGAAAATACACATCGTCGCCTGATGCGAAGCCAAGTCCGCCAATTTTTCTTTCGGCGGCATCGGAGTCCGGCCTTCCATGCGAGTGATAATCACCGTCTGCGAAACGCCCGGCAATGTATATTCCTGTTTTAAAGCAGCCGCACTGGCCAAGAATGAGCTGACTCCCGGTACTACTTCAAAATCGATCCCATGCGGGCGAAGTCCATCCATTTGTTCTTGAATGGCTCCATAGATCGCCGGATCGCCGGTATGTACTCGGGCTACCGTTTTTCCTTCCTTGACAGCACGCAGAGTCACTGCCAATACATCATCCAAACTCATGGATGCACTATTATGAATTTCCGCCCCCTGCTTGCAATATTTTAAAATCTCCGGGTTGACCAGGGACCCTGCATAAATGACTACATCCGCTTCGGCAATCAGGCGTTGGCCTTTCACCGTAATTAATTCCGGATCTCCGGGACCTGCCCCGATAAAATAAACTTGTGCCATGTGACCTCCTTACTTCGGCAATGCCGTGATAATGAAAATCGGACTGATAGGTTGGAACAAATGGTACGGCCCCGCTTTGCGCAAACGGTTCACCTGCATTTGAAATCCTTCATAAATGAAGGGCCGTTTTTTCAATTCCGCGACCACTTGTTGAGCCGTTTCAATCGTCACGGCAGTGACGACCAAGCGCCCATCTTTACTCAACATCCGTTCTACTTCGTCCAGTATACCCGCCAAATTACCGCCGGAGCCGCCGATGATCACGACATCCGCTTGCGGTATATCTGCCAACGCATCCGGTGCTTTTCCATGGATGACTTCCACATTGGCTAAACCGAATTTAGACGCATTTCGGCGAATCAATTCAATGCCTTCCGCATGACGTTCCACGGCAATTACCTTGCCTTGGCTCGCATGCGTGGCCGCCTCGATGGAAATGGAGCCCGTCCCGGCCCCCACATCGACAACTGTATCCGTCGGGTGAATATCCGCTTTCACCATGACCATCGCGCGAATCTCCGCCTTCGTCATCGGCACATCGCCACGAATAAACTCCTCATCGGGAATCCCATATCTCTTCATGCTCTCACCACCATTACCGAATGCGTAAATCCCTTTTCATCCGCACAGTCTGCGAGAGTTCCGTCTCGCTGACGTTCATCTTCATAGCTGATTCGTTCCAGCATACTGACCTTCGTGTCCTTCGGCCAGCCTCGTTGCAATAATTCTCGGCAAATATAGCCCGGATTATGCTCCGTATCCGTAAGAAAGGAAATCTTTCTGCCGGGTGCATATACCAAATCTTCCTCTGTCGGAATGCGCCCATGGAAACTGAGCAGATCGGCATCTTGCCACACTTCATTGAGACGTGTAAAGGCAACTTGGACACTGGACAAGCCCGGAATCACCTCAATATCCGCCATGGGAAAATTCTTCTTCAGCCAAGGCAAGAGGCTATAGTATCCGGGATCGCCACTGACCAAGACGACTACCTTGGCGCCCTCTTCTACCTCTGCCAACTCGGCAGCCAATATATCTAGCTTGCCGGTAATATATAGTTTACGTCTGTGGGTAGGCGCCAAAGTTTCCAAAGCACGTCGTCCGCCGACCAATACGTCTGCTGCTTGAATGGCCTTTGTCACCGCCGGAATAATATAGTCCGGCGAGCCCGGTCCGATGCCGGCTACGATTAATTTACCAACCATCCGTCTCTCCTTCCCCACTCTTTCGCAAGCGAGCTCATGGCCAATACCTTGCCC
>JAEZZT010000001.1 GCA_023418435.1 Bacillota bacterium
ACCCGTTCGCCACTAGGTTCCAAAAAAGCAAGCTTTCTCGTCACCCCGTTCGACTTGCATGTGTTAGGCACGCCGCCAGCGTTCGTCCTGAGCCAGGATCAAACTCTCCATTGTAGTTTGATTGCTCATTTCTTCTTGCTCCCTCGTTGCCGAGGTCGCTCTTTAAAATTGACTCGAGTTCATCATCCGATGAACCCGCACATTGGCGTTCAATTCTTGCATTGTTCAGTTTTCAAAGAACCGTGTCGCTGTATCCATGCGACTTGATTATATTAGCACTTGTTTTTTCTCCTGTCAAGTCTTTTTTACAAACTTTCTAAAAAACTTGGCGAGAATTTTCAGTGCCTACATAGCGTATCATTTCCCTATCGTTTTGTCAAGTTTTCCGAAAGCACCTTTATGTGTTTCTTTCCTTATATATATTAATTATATACTTCATTATTTTCTTCCCAATGCTCGCTTCTCTTTCCGATCATTTCGTTGCAAATGAAAAAAGCCCCCGCAGGAGCTTTTGTTCTAAAAGTATCGTAACGCTATATATATGTGACCGATGATAATGGTCAAAATCATAACCGGGAAACCGATCATGAAGTAGCGCTTGAAACTCATGTCATATCCGTTCTGAGCTGCCAAGGCTGCAATGATGACATTCGGCGAGGAACCGATGACCGTTCCGTTACCGCCGTAGCATGCACCGATGGAAAGTGCCCACCACAAGGTGTCCAAATTGATGCCCATCACGACTTCCATCTGCTTGATCAAAGGAATCATGGTCGCCGTAAACGGAATATTGTCGATAAAGGCAGATGCCAAAGCACTGATCCAAAGAATCAATCCGGCCGTCATCTTAATATTTCCTTGGGTTTGTTCTACCGCCCATTGGGCCACCCAATTGATAACCCCGGTAGCTTCAATACCGCCTACGAGAACAAACAGACCGAGGAAGAAGAAGATCGTCCCCCAATCCACTTTGTGCAAAGCTTCCTCCGGTGAAGATCCCGTGAAGACGATCATGGCAACAGCGCCCGTCATTGCAATGGTGGCCGTTTCCAATCCCACCGCATGATGTACCGCAAAGCCCAAGACCGTCAAGCCCATAATAATCAAAGCGCGATAGAATATTTTCCAATTCTGGATTTGTTTCTTCGGATTCAACTTGGCCAACAGTTGCTGGTCGAAAGGATCATGCTTTAATTGCTTGCGATAAATCAAGAGCAACAAGGGCACGCAAATCAATAAAACCAAAATGGCCAATGGCCCCGTGTTTTCCACAAAATCCATGAAGGTCAGCCCGACGGCACTCCCGATCATGACATTGGGAGGGTCTCCGACCATCGTACCGGTACCGCCGATGTTGGAGGCCAAGACTTCCATCATCAAAAACGGATAGGCATTGATCTTCAAAAACTTCGTCAGGGATATCGTAATCGGTGCGACCAACAGAGCGGCTGTCACTGCATTGAGAAACGCTGCCGCAATAGCTGTCAGAAAAGTAAAAAACAGCAACAGTAATGCTGAGTTCCCTCGTGTCACCTTGACGGACCAAATGGCAAAGGCTTCGAACATTCCCGTCTGTTTGACCACCGCTACAATGATCATCATGCCGATCAACAAGCCCAATGTATTGAAATCGATGAAATGTGTGATCGCTTGGTGTTGCGTGACAAAGCCCAACAAGATCATCATAATCCCGCCGATCAATGCGACGGTAGTTCGTGGCCACTTCTCCAACATAATAACAATGTATGTTATTACAAATACAAGTATGGAAGCGGCAAACGCATTCAACACTGTTTCATCAACTCCTTTTCATTTCCCTAGGCTAAGACTGTCTTTATTATACTTTTTAGGAATCCAATTGTCAAACATCTCACCTCGCTGCAGTCATTGTATTTAGCCGTTCCAAAGGAGTTTTCTATAAGATGAAATTCCGTAAACGAATGTCCACCACCAAAAGATTTCTCCAGTTTATGAAAACAAAAAACCTCGCCGAAGCGAGGTAATTTGTCAGTGGTGATCCATCCGCGACTCGAACGCGGGACACCCTGATTAAAAGTCAGGTGCTCTACCGACTGAGCTAATGGATCATGGCAGGGGTAGATGGATTCGAACCATCGAATGACGGAGTCAAAGTCCGTTGCCTTACCGCTTGGCGATACCCCTATGGGGTGAGTAGTGGGAGTTGAACCCACGCATAACGGAGCCACAATCCGCCGTGTTAACCACTTCACCATACCCACCACGTCCGAATTTCTTCGGAACGTTTTATATTTTATCATTTGACTTAACTTCTGTCAACTAGTTTTTCTCGTTTTTTGCACCACGAATAATTTCTTTCACAAAATTCGGTAGTACAAAGGCGGAGCGGCGAATCCCTTCATTATAATACCGAGTGTTTCCCACCTCAATTTTACGTCCATCTTGGAGCGGATCCACTTTCTTACTTCCGATCGTAAAGCAATGCAAGCCGCTCGGATACAAGGGAATCGCAGCACAATATAGCCGCGTGAACGGGAAAAACTTCTGAATCGCCCGGAAACAATCATGCACCAGGGAAGCATGGAAGTACGGTGATTCGGTCTGTTGCACGAAGACGCCGTCTTCTTTCAAAGCGGCAAATGCATCGCGATAAAACGCTTCGGTAAAGAGACCTTCGCCGGGACCGATCGGATCCGAACAATCCACAATGATCACATCGTACAGGTCTTTGCTTTCCTGCACCTTGGCAATGCCATCGCCAATATGCACTTCCAAAGCCGGCGGCTCTTCAAGCAACGCCTTGGCAATCGTCGGGAAATATTCCTTGGCCACGCGCACGACTTCCCCGTCGATTTCGCATAACTCCAATTTTTCGACTGACGCATGTTTCAGCACTTCGCGAGCAGCACCGCCATCTCCGCCGCCGATAATCAAGACACGTTTGGGGTTCGGATGCACGCTCAAAGGAATATGCGTGATCATCTCATGGTATACCCACTCTTCGGCAACGGAGGTTTGAAACACACCGTCCAAGACCAGGACTCTTCCGAATTGCTCGGTATCGGCAACGATAATATCCTGGTATGCCGATTTACCTTCATATAATATTTCAGTAGCTTCCAAAGTAAATGAAGCGAACGGCGACTGATGTTCTGTAATTTTCGGCATTATTCCGCCTCGGTGGTCGCCACTTCTACCGCATGTTCTTCTGCAGTCTGTACCGGTGCACTTTCTTCCACTTGCACGTCCAATGTGCGTTGCGGAACCATTTCCTCCACCAAGGTGAGCTGCGACTGGAGCAAGGAACGCAATTTGGCTCGGAAGACATTGACTTCCGCTACAATGCGATCGTATTGTTCCTGCGCACTACGCAAAGATTCGGCTGTTTCACGCATCATTCTTTCTTTTTCGTCTTCGGCTCTGGCAATGATCAATTCCGCTTCTTTGCGGGCATTGACTTTGACATTTTCCGCCGTTTCCTGAGCCATCATCAAGGTGGATGTCATCGTCGACTCCATCGTTTCGTAGCTTTTTAATTTCGTACGCAACGCATCGGTTTCTTCTTCCATCTCACGATGTTCGCGATAAATCTTTTCATAATCATTGACCACTTCTTGCAAAAATTGATCCACTTCCTCCTGTGCGTATCCACGCAATCCTTTTGCAAAAGTTTTATTATGAATATCCATCGGTGTTAACATGCCGATACCTCCTTTAAAATTTCCATAGTATTCCGGTCGCGCGGCTAGATATATCTTTCCAAGCGCAAACCGATACGTCCTTTGCGACTGGTGCCCGTAATCTCGGCAACTACCATACGGCCACGTCCGCGCAAGGAGATGACATCGCCCTCCTCTACCGTTTGCGCCGGGCCTTTAGCGCGCTGCCAATTCACTTGCACTTTTTCTGCCGAGATGGCATTTGTCATCTTCGAGCGCGATATCCCGAATCCGGAAGCTCCCACTGCATCCAAGCGCAGTGATGCTACGGTCGTTCGTACTTCCTTTATTTTCTCCTCTTTCGGAACAATTTCCTCCAGCGTAATTTCATTGACTTCGACTCCCACCATGGCAATCTTGGTCAAGTCATTGCGCAACACGGGAATCAAATTGGCATCCAAGATGACTTGCGCCGAAGCACTCTGCATAATAATATCGCCGAACACTTCTCGTTCGAGCCCCAGGCTCATGAGCGATCCCAAGATGTCCCGATGTCCCAAGAGCCGATAGCGAGCATCCCAAGCAATCTCCACCGCACCGAGATTCCAATCGATCGGTCCATTATAATCCAATCGGCGAAATGCGATCTTCAAGCGTTCTGCCCCCGGATAGCCG
>JAEZZT010000021.1 GCA_023418435.1 Bacillota bacterium
ATACGGAACAGAACAGCTCCAACACGATTACGGTGAAAGATCATGAATGGGATGAAGTATGCCGAAATGTATATGAACATTGGGACGAAATGCTGGCCTGCTCCTTCCTGTCGCTTTCGGACCATCATTATGAATTGGCACCTTATGAAAGCATCAGCAAAGAGGAGTATGAAGCGCTCGTGGCGACGATTCAGGATTTCAATCCCAACTTGCTCAACTACTTTGAACAAGCCACCGGCAACGAAGGTAAAGAATACGAGATTTTGGATGATAGGGAAGAATGTGCGTCCGGAGTCTGCCCGATCAAGTAATTGAAATCAGGAGATATTTCTTTTTCCGCGACAAGTTGTTACAATAAAGATAAATCGACGAAAAGAGGCGATGACAGATGGACACAAAAAATAAAAAAGGCATGCCGCCGGAAGAGGCCAAAGCATGCTTGGACAAAGGCAATGTCGTATTGATTGATGTTCGTGAGCCGGATGAGTATGCAGAGAGTCATATTCCCGGAGCGATTTCGATTCCATTAGGGACGGTTGCGGAAGCAACGGTAGCACCGCATGTTCCGGACAAAGATAGCGAAGTATTGGCCTATTGCAAGGGTGGCACGCGAAGTGAAGCGGCCGTACAAAAAATGCGCGAGATGGGATACACTCGCGTCCGCAATCTCGGCGGAATCCGCGATTGGCCGTATGAAGTGACCAAGGATTGATTGGGACATGAGTGAGCGGAAACCGATCTTAGCGATTTGCTACGACTTTGACAAGACGCTGTCTCCGGATGATATGCAGGCGCAAGGATATATACAATCGGTAGAAATGAATGTCGAGGATTTTTGGGAAAAGAGCAATCGTCTCGCCAAAGTCAATGATATGGACACCAATTTGGCATATATGTACTTGATGGCCAAAGAGGCGGAAGGCAAATTGTTGTTCACCAAGCGAACATTGGCGGAGTACGGCTCGAGAGTGGCTTTGTATCCGGGCGTGCGTGAATGGTTCGGCAAAATGAATGCCTATGGTCACGCGCATGGAGTGGAAGTGGTGCACTACATTATCTCCTCGGGTTTGAAAGAAATGATTGAGGGGACTCCCATTGCCGCCGAGTTCAAGAAGATCTATGCCAGCTCGTTTTATTATAATGATCGGGAAGTGGCGGTCTGGCCGGCGCAAGCGGTGAACTACACCAATAAGACGCAATTCCTGTTCCGCATCAAAAAAGGCGTGCTGGATATCAATAGCACGGACGTCAATCGCTACTATCGTCCGGAGGATATGCGCATCCCGTTCCGGAATATTGTTTATATCGGCGACTCGATGACGGATATCCCCTGTATGAAATTGGTTCATAGTGAAGGTGGTCATGCCATCGGCGTGTACCATCCCGAGAGTTTTGACCAAAGCGGTGTCAAAAAATTATTGCAAGACGGGCGGATCCGCTACTATGCACCGGCCGACTATCGCGAAGGCAGCGAGTTGTTTGTCTTGTTGCAACATATTATCGAGAGCACGGCGGCGATGGAAAAGCTGGTTCGAAAACACGAAAAGGATAGCGCGTCGCTCTCCCAATGAAAGGAAAAAGACCTTGCTGGGCAAGGTCTTTTCTTATTGACGAAATTCTTCCAAGGCAGGAATTTCCGGTGCTGCTTCCAAGATTTTGTCTTTATTCTTTTTGACGATTTTGTACAAAACGAAAGCACCGATAGCAGGAATGACAACTCCCAAGAAGCTGAGTAAGAGAGAAACCAAGATCATTTTTCCGAAAAACTTGAATAACATATGTGACCTCCTTTGTACATATTTTTATTTCTATCATTAGTATAACACATCTCGTTGTACTCTGCAGAAACTGGATTTTAATTGATAATGAGAATCTTTATTGAGAAGAAAATAATCCTTATAAAATAGGTGTTTTATGATAAAAATACACTTGCTTTCTCATTATCAATATGGTAAAATGAGAATATAAAGAATATGGGTTATCTGGACAATAACCTTTCTATGTATGAGGAGGGCATCATGACAAAAAAATGGGTGGAATTGATGCTGGGGTCGCGCATGACCGCGGTGTCGGGTGTGTTTTTGCTGTGGAGTGCATATTATCATTTACAGGATGTTCATCCCGCATGGGATCCCGGTTGGATAACGTTGCTCATTTCCGGTTTGCCGATTTTAGTTGGGGCGATACAGGCATTGTGGCAGGAGCGAAAGGTCATTGCTTGGCTTTTGATTTCGATTGCAATGTTTGCATGTCTCTTCTTGGGCGAAGTATTTGCCGCCGCAGAAATTGCTTGGATCATTGCGATTGGCGATTTATTGGAAGAGCGCACGGCAGATAGAGCTCGTCGGGGCCTGGGTGCGTTGTTGGAACGTGCACCGCAACGAGGTCGCATTATTCGCGCGGACGGCACGGAAGAATGGATCAGTGCGGAAGAAATTGCCGTAGGGGATCATCTGCGTGTATTACCGGGTGAAAATATTCCGGTGGACGGCATCGTAATTGCCGGTACATCTGCCGTAGATGAATCGATGCTGACCGGCGAATCATTGCCGGTGGATAAAGTAGAGGAAATGCCGGTATACGGCGGTACCACTAATGGCTTCGGAGCGTTGGATATCGAGGCCACGAAGGTCGGCGCCGATACATCGCTGCAAAAATTGGTGCGGTTGGTGCAGGATGCCGAAGCGCATCAGGCGCCGGTACAACGTACCGTAGACCGTTGGGTAGCATATATCGTGCCGATGTCGTTGTCGTTGGCGGCGTTGACTTTTTTAGGCAATTGGATGTGGGGCAACCCCTTGCATGAGGCGCTTTATCGTGCCGTTACCATTCTCGTCGTTTTCTGTCCCTGTGCCTTGGCATTGGCGACGCCGACGGCCGTGGTCGCAGCGATCGGGCAAGCGACGAAGTTCGGTGTTATTATTAAATCCGGCGCCGCTTTGGAAGCGATGGGCCGTGCGGACTATATTGCTTTTGATAAGACCGGTACGATTACTACCGGTAAGTCTGCAGTAACGGATATCGAAGTGAGCGGAACCCGATCGGCGACAGAACTTCTGCGCCTGGCTGCTGCGGTAGAATCTCTCAGTGAACATCCCTTGGGGAAAGCCGTTCAAGAAGCGGCGCTGAAGCAAGTCGGACAATTGCCTGCGGTAACGGACTTTACCGTAACCGGTGGTAGAGGGGTAGCCGGCGTGGTAGAAGGACAACGACTCGCTATTGGTAGTGAGGCGTACTTGAAGGAAATCGGCATTTCGGTGCCGGGGGTATTGAGCCAGCAAATTGCCGAATGGAGAAGTGAAGGTAAGATTGCCATTACCGTGGCTGAAAATGGGAAATGTATCGGGGCGATCGCGCTTGCCGATACATTGCGTGAACAGATTCCGTCGGTCGTGGCAGCGATTAAATCCGAAGGTATCCAAACGAAGATGCTCACCGGAGATAATCTGGCGACAGCCAATTATGTGGCGGGGCTAGTCGGGGTAGACGAAGTCCATGCCGGACTGTTGCCGGAAGATAAAGTGCAACAAGTCAAACGTATGCAACAACGTGGTGAACGTGTCATCATGGTCGGAGACGGTGTGAATGATGCGGCCGCGCTGCGTTTGGCCGAGGTAGGAATTGCCATGGGAGATACCGCCGGAGACATGGCGATGGAAGCTGCGGATATTGTTATGCCGGGTGAAGATGTCAGTCGTCTCACCTACATGGTGCGTCTCTCGCGTGCGACCTTGAAAACCATTCGCTACAATATTATTTTGGCGATGGGCTTCAATACGCTTTTTGCCCTGCTTTCGATGGTCGGCTGGTTGACGCCGGTGATGGGGGCCATTGTACATAATATCAGTTCGGTATTGATTGCCCTGAATGCGGCCGCTTTGTATGAGCGCAAAATATCGACGGAACATACGGAGGAAGTCATCCTCCCGCGTTGCGGCAAAGTTCCCTGTGGGAAATGCGGATATGCCCGTTGCAGCTACTTTCGCCGTTTGCGCCAAAGAATGACGATTTAAAAAGAAACTCTTGTGAACTGCACCCCTAAATCCGAACGAGGATTCAGGGGTGCTTTTATGTAGGCTTCTTTATTTTGTTTGCAAGAGCGGATCCATGACGGAAACGAAGTAATGCGCCAATTCGGAAGGTGTTTGTTTCATGCCGGTGCGAACCCACCAGTGTATGCTTTCCACAAAGGTGGAAGTAAAGTGATTGAGTAAGTAATCGGTCGGCACTTCGGCAGGAGAAACTTCCTGTAGCCAATAGGTGCCGAGGCAGGTGCTCAATTGCTTTTTGAAGTAATTTAAAAACAAATCGCTGCTTTCGGAACGCAAAAGACGCAAGAACATTTCTTTTTGTTGCAGTAAATGACAGAGAATATGCTCTACCAAATCCTGATAATTATTCGTAGTGAATGATTTGCCGGGAATATCGCAAATCATTTCGTTGGCACCGAAAACATGATCGAAAAGTTCGTGACACAGGGCTTCCAAGAGGAGATCCTTGGTCTCGAAGTGGGAATAAAATGTGCTACGGCCGATATTGGCTGCTGTAATAATGTCGTGCACGGTGATTTGGCTATAGGGCTTTTGCCCCAGCAGATCGGCAAAAGCCTGAAAGACGGCGGCACGGGTTTTGAGTTGTCGTCGATCCATTGGTTTCTCCTTTGGCGGTACAAATTGCTTGTTTTGTTCGGTATCGTACATTCTGTCATGTTTGTTTCTATATTTATGATAAAAAAATGCGTATACTGAGTTTAGATAGGAAACATTGTGTTCGATATGTGTTTATTGTAACGAATTTAAATGAACGAAACAAGAGGAGGCTATTATGTGGGAACGTTGGATGGAAAAGGCGCTGGGCGTCCGGATGACCATTGTGTCGGGACTCTTTGTAGCGGTGAGCGCGTATTATCATATCATCGGTGAGCATCCGGTTTGGGATCCGGGCTGGATTACGTTGCTGATATCCGGTGTGCCGATCGTGTACGGTGCATTGTATTGGTTGTTCAAAGAGAAGACGATTACTTCTTGGCTGTTGATCACGGTGGCTATGGTGGCCTGTGTGTCGTTGGACGAAGTGTTTGCCGCAGCGGAGGTGGCCTGGATCATTGCGATCGGCGAGATCCTGGAGGCGAAGACGGTCAGCCGAGCGCGTCGCGGTCTGACGGAGTTGTTGTCGCAAGCACCCACGCAAGGCCGGCGAGTGAATGCGGATGGCAAGGTCGAGGAAGTAGTGGCCGCTGAAGAGATTGCCGTCGGCGATATTTTGCGGATTTTACCGGGGGAAACGATTCCCGTCGATGGAATTGTCGTGAGCGGCACGACTGCCGTCAATGAAGCGATGTTGACGGGCGAATCCTTGCCGGCCGATAAACAAGTCGGCGCTGAAGTATATAGCGGTACGACGAACGGTTTCGGTTCGATCGATATTCGGGCGACGAAAGTCGGTGAGGACTCCTCCATGCAACGCTTGGTTCGCCTGGTAAAAGAAGCTTCGGAGCAACAGGCACCGGTGCAGCGGATTGTGGATCGTTGGGTGGTGTACTTGATTCCGGCAGCGATTGCCTTTGCGATTCTGACATTTGCAATCAACTTGTGGTGGGGCACGAGCCAGACGGATGCCTTGTATCGGGCCGTGACGGTGTTGGTGGTATTCTGTCCCTGTGCGCTGGCATTGGCGACACCGACCTCGGTGGTGGCGGCGATTGGGCAGGCAACCAAGAGCGGTGTCATTGTCAAGTCGGGGGCGGCTTTGGAAGAGATGGGACGCATCGATACGATTGCGTTTGATAAAACGGGTACGATTACATCCGGTAAATTGGCAGTGGTAGAGGCCAAGAGTTTGCTGCCGGATTTGTCGGTAGAAGATATGTTGCGTGTGGCTGCCGCTGTGGAAGCTCGCAGTGAGCATCCGTTGGGTTAAGCCCTGTTGGCGGAAGTACAGCGCAGAGAGATCGATGTACCGGCTGTGGAAGAGTTTGAAATGGAAAGCGGCCGCGGCGTGAAGGGCGTGGTGGCAGCCAAGACGGTGTTGGTCGGAAGCGAATCCTACTTGACTCAACATGGGGTAGCTATCCCGGATGCGGCGCTCGCTGAAGCGGAAAATTGGCGTCGCGAAGGGAAGATCATCATCTGGGTGGCACAAGGTCAGGATTGCGTCGGTATTGTCGGCTTTGCCGATACGCTGCGCAACTTGATTACTCCGGTGATTGATATGATGCGTCGCCAAAAGATGCGCACGGTCATGCTGACCGGCGACAATGCCGCTACAGCAGCGTATGTCGGAGGCATGGTCGGCGTGGATGAAGTAAATGCCCGCCTGATGCCGGAGGACAAAGCTGCCTACATCGGCGCGCAGCAACGTGACGGCCATCGCATCGCCATGGTAGGCGATGGCGTCAACGATGCCGCGGCGCTGCGCATGGCCAACGTAGGTATCGCCATGGGCGATACCGCAGGTGATATGGCCATGGAGGCGGCGGACATCGTCATGCCGGGCGAGGACGTGACTCGCTTGACCTACTTGGTCAAGCTGTCCCAGGCCACGTTGCGGACGATTCACATCAATATCATCATTGCCTTGGGGCTCAACATTGCCGGCGTGGTGCTTTCCATCATCGGTTGGTTGACCCCGGTCACGGGCGCCATCATTCACAATGCAGGCTCCATTTTGGTGGCATTGCATGCGATCTCGCTCTACGAACGTAAGTTCGATAAAGGGCTACGCACCGATGCCAAAGTGGCGGATGATCATTGTGTCCAAGTCAAATGTATTGAATGCGGACATCTCTATTGTGCCAATCCGACACATCATCATCCCACGCATCAACACGCTTAATACAGAGGAAAATTGACGCTCCCTGCGTCCATGGGGCGAAGGCCAATTCGCCTCCCTGCGGAGACACCTCTGTAGAAAGATAAAGTCGGAGGCAAGATGCGAACTTGCCTCCGACGACAAAAGGTTCGACCGAGTTCCCGGCGGTCGAACCTTTTTTGTGGGAATTATACCTCACCGGCATCAATGGTGCTGGTGTGCATATTTCCGCCTGTATCTACATATTCACTGACCGATTTTGGATGATATACCGTACTGTTCCGTGATGGGCTATGGGTCGTAGAGGTTCGAAATACTTCTGTAGTTGGAGTATATTTGTGAATAATTGGGGTGTTCCCGTGGGAGTGCTTGAGTCGATTGATTGGCATAATATTTTGCGGTTTTATAGTCTCTCGCTTTCCACAAAAGAACCGAAATCCGGCTATAAAAATCCCAAATAAAGTAGAAATCACGGATATTGAAATCCGGTAATTCCCGGCAGCGCAAACAAAATGGGCGAATCTCCTGGTGATAGCGGTTGATCAAGTTATACGCCAAACGTTGTAGCGATTCTTTTTGTTCGGAGAGAACGCGAGGCTTAGGATCCGCCAAGCCCAATAAAGTGTCTGTTCGTAGTTGCGCTTCTTGTAACGCAACTACGTAGGACAGCCGGGTAGCATGGTCGTAGTAGAGTGCAGCCAAAGAAGACGAAGGCACCGGAGCATCGGCCAGCATCGCGAATATGTCGGAGGTATTTTTCTCGGAGTCAAAGGGAAATTCGGAAGGATGAGTTTGTGCCATAGAAAACCTGTGAGAATAATATTTGTTATAATTTAACATAAATTAAAAACAAATGTCTACAGGAAGTGGAATAAATTTATTATTTTGGGCAAAAAATAAACCACCGTACCGACTATGGTTCGGGTGGTTTATTTGCTTTCAGTTGATTTCAAAGGTAAGAGAAGTATAGTATACTTCCGTGTCGGCCAGTGCCAAGACTTTTCCCTGAGCGGGGCGCTCCACTTTGGCTTTCAACAGCCACGGTCCCCAATGCGTAATACGGATATGGGCAATGCCTCGTGCGTCGGTCAAGACACGCTGTGCCATCGCATCTCCGGAGGAAAACCCGGCGTGGGTGGCGGTGACTTGTGTGTAGGGAAGCGGTTTGCCATCCAACAGCAATTGGACCGGAAACTCTTTGCCCATGTAATTTACTTGATCCGCATACGGGTCGGCCAAGGGAAGCAATTCCAAGGTGTTGCCGTTGCGTGGCGGCGTGAGCGAAGTTTCTTTGTTGCCGACGCGGAACAGAGCGGTCGCAAATTGTTGGGAGTAAATCGATTGCACGACGTTTTTGAATTGGGACTTGGGGCCTTTGGACTTTTTCAGCTGTCCGTTTTCCCGATATGTGGTATTGACGGAATGTTTGCGAATGGCCGAGACCAAGTATAGCCC
>JAEZZT010000003.1 GCA_023418435.1 Bacillota bacterium
GTCCGGAGTGTCGGCCATGGCGATGACTTCCGCGCCCAAACGGCTCAAGACCTCGGTCGTCACGCGACTGGCCGCGCCATTGGCAGTGTCCACGCCGACTTTCATTCTATCCAAGCGCTGCGGTGCCGTGGCCACGATGTAGCCGATATATTGTTCCACCAAATCATCACGCACGGCAATCGTACCGATTTGTCCGCCGGTCGGGCGAATGCTTTCCGTCTCGTCGGCACGCAAGAGTCGTTCCATTTCATATTCCACTTCGTCGGGAAGTTTGTACCCCTCACCATCAAAAAATTTGATGCCGTTATCCGGGAACGGATTGTGCGATGCCGAGATCACGACTCCGGCCGCATATGCCCCGGTTTTAGTCAAATACGCTACGGCAGGAGTGGGCAACACGCCCCCATCGTCCACGCTACCGCCGGCGGAACAAATTCCCGCCGCCAGAGCTGCCGTCAACATCGTTCCGGAAATGCGCGTATCTCTGCCGATCAGAAAATGCGGATTGGCTTCTTGCTGGCCGAAATACACGGCCGCCGCTCGGCCCAACTGAAACGCCAATTCCGGCGTCAAGCCTTCATTGACGACTCCACGCACTCCATCAGTACCAAATAATCTTGCCATGTCTCCACCTCATTATTCTCGTTCAATTCGGATATGTGCCTCGACGACGCCCGGAGTGGCATCACCATTCTCGGGGTAAGGCACTGCGATTTGAGTTGTGATATCTCGATCCGCTCCTTCGACGGAAATTTCTCCTACGGACCATTCCGACAAATCGTTATTGTCCAATTTGCCGCTCAACGTCACTTTTGTCGGGTTCAAGGTCACATCGGTCACTCGGTAACCGGGGGCCGGCTTGCCGACGATTTTAACTGCCAGAGGCACTTCTTTCAGCTGGCGATCCGGCGTGAGTTCCACATGAACGCGCACATTGTCAGGAGCAGCCTGCACATCCATGACCGCATTGCCCGCCGCGTCACGCAGTTGGATCGGTACTAAATCTTCAAAAGGTCCTTCATGACCTTTCAATTCGATCGGTACTACGGCTGTCGCCACTTTTTCTACCGCCGAATGCGGGCCGGATATCGTCACCTCGCCGGGTGTCAGCTTGATATCCTTGGCTTGCCAGCCATGTTTCGCCTCTCCCACGGCCTGGGGAACGAGTTTCAACGTACGAATGGACAAATGTTCCAATCGCAGTGTGAAGGTTTTCGGATCCTGTTCCAAAATTTCCGCTCCGTTGGGAATCACAAAATGAACGGGGATTTTTTCATATTCGCCGGCTGCCAAGTCGGATAAATCCACAATCGCTTTCATATCCGATTCCCGCGTGTGCAACATCGTATTGCGCGGCATGCGCAGCTTGACATGAACCACGCTAGGCACTTGCATGGCTACGAGCGCCGGATCTCCATGTTGAGTTTCGACTTGCAATGCGTAGCGCCCCTCCACCAAGGGGTTTTGGTCATTCATAATAAAGACCCAAAGGATGATGGCGATCCCCAAACAAATCAGCTTGGGCCACCAATTGGCGCTGAAATTAAACTTCATTGTTTGGACCTCCATTTCAAGAGTTCGGCAATGCGCATTCTCTTTTCACCGCTCTGCAATAAGTAATTGCGCAACATGTTGCGCAGGCCATCGCCATCCAAATCGCGGTAAATATGCCCACCGTAGGCATAGGAAATACGCCCCGTCTCTTCACTGACCACGACCACGAGCGCATCGGCTTGTTCGGACAAGCCGATCGCCGCCCGGTGCCGAGTCCCCAACTCGCTGGAGAGCGTGCGGTCCTGCGTCAGCGGCAGCAAGCAGCCTGCCGCCATGACGCGGTTGTCACGGATCAACACGGCCCCGTCATGCAGGGGCGTGTTGGGGATGAAGATGTTCCCCAGCAACTCTTCGCTGACAACGGCGTCCACATAGACGCCGGTGTCGATATAATCGCTCAGGCCGACCGAACGTTCAAAAACGATCAAAGCGCCGATTCTTTCTTCCGACATGCGTTCACAAGCAACCGTTACTGCATCGATGACTCGGGTGCGTTCCTCGTCATTGACGATGGAGGATCGATTAATGAATCGCCCACGTCCGATCTGCTCCAACGCACGACGCAACTCCGGCTGGAACACGATCGGCAACGCCACGATCAACACCGTCATCGACTTTTCCAACAGCCAATTGACCACATGCAAATCGAGCCAATTGCTGACCAGTGTCAATGCCCCCAACACCAAAAGCCCTTTGAGCAACGACACGGCGCGAGTACCGTGAATCATATAGTACAATTGGTACAAGATAACGGCCACCACTAAAATATCTACAATATCCAAGATACGCATGGTTGCCAACAAATTTTGCAATTGCAATAACATATGCAATCTTCAGCTCCTCATTTTTAGATATCCTAATTATAGCATATGAATATTTTTCTTCGCACGAACATATAAAAACCCGTATCCGATCGATACGGGTTTTCGATTACGCCAAGCGTATTTTGCGATACTTTCTCTTGCCGACTTGGAGAATATCTCCATCGTTCAAAGTAATATTTTCCGCGGTGACTTTTTCGCCATTCAGTCGCACCGCGCCCTGTTGGAGTGAGCGTCTCCCTTCCGAGTTGCTCGCTACCATGCCGGCTTCCTGCAACAATTGCGGTACCCAGCAATCCGCCGTCGCCACTTGATACTCCTCGATATCCGTCGGCATGCTGCCCTGTTGGAACACGCGCACGAATTCCGCCTCGGCCGCCTGTGCCGCCTCTTCGCCGTGGTACAACGCCACAATCGTCCGAGCCAGGCGCATCTTCGCATCACGCGGATGAATGTTGCCATCCTCCAATCCCTTCGCCAGTGCTTCCTGCTCTTCGATGCTGACATCCGTCACCAACATGTAGTAGCGCAACATCAATTCATCCGGAATCGACATTGCTTTGCCGTACATTTCCGCCGGCGCTTCATCGATACCGATATAATTGCCGAGTGATTTACTCATTTTTTGAACGCCGTCCAAGCCTTCCAACAGTGGCATGGTAATGACGATTTGCGGCGACTGTCCGACTTCATTTTGCAAATGGCGACCCACGATGAGGTTGAACTTCTGATCCGTGCCGCCGAACTCGATATCCGCTTCGACTGCAATGGAATCATAGCCTTGCATCAAGGGATACATAAATTCATGAATGGAAATCGGACGTTCTTCCTGCATGCGCTTGTGGAAGTCGTCCCGCTCCAACATGCGCGCTACCGTATACTTGGAAGCCAATGTCAGGACATCGGCAAAGTTCATCTTGCTCAACCATTCACTGTTGAAGCGCAATTCCGTTTTGTCCTTGTCCAAAATCTTGAACAATTGCTCTTCATAGGTGCGGGCATTTTCCTTGATCTGCTCTTCCGTCAAGGGTTTGCGCGTCACATTCTTACCGGTAGGATCGCCGATACGGCCGGTAAAATCGCCGATAATCAAGACGATTTGATGCCCCAAATCC
>JAEZZT010000059.1 GCA_023418435.1 Bacillota bacterium
TACGACGCAATACATCGCCTCCTCGCATCGGTTGCAACATCATGAACTGCAACTTGGTCACGACCTCGGGGTGAGTGGTAATAATATCGGAAATCAATCGGCCTCCCATACCGGCAATGATGACGCCATCGACTTCACCCGGAGCAAGAGGTGCCAAGCCGTTTCCCAAGCGACACTCAATCAGATCTTTCAGCCCCGCACGACCGATATGATCCTGCGCAAACTGCAAGGGACCTGCCACGACATCGATTGCGATCGCTTTGTCTACCTGTTTTCTGCGAATCAGCTCGATCGGCAAGTACGCATGATCGGTGCCGATATCGGCTATATAGCGACAAGAGGGAATCGCTGTTGCTATTGTTTCTAGCCGTGAAATAGTAATACTCCTCTCCATCTATACACAAAAACGGAACGGTTTCCCGTTCCGTCATCGTCACTTGGTGGGCCCACCTGGGATCGAACCAGGGACCGACCGGTTATGAGCCGGTTGCTCTACCCCTGAGCTATAGGCCCGCGTACCACAGGGGTACTCAACTATTATACTCAACCGGTCGGCGCTCGTCAAGATTAGAGATAGTCCGTAATCTTTTCCCGTTTGCCTTTACTGCGCAATTTTTCCAATGCCTTGCGCTCGATTTGACGAATTCTTTCACGGGTCACATCGAAATGTTGCCCCACTTCTTCCAAGGTTCTTTGTTTACCGTCTTTCAAGCCGAAACGCAAATAAATTACTTCGCGTTCCCGGGAGGTCAACCCTTGCAGAATGTCATCCACTTGCTCTTTCAGCAAAATGGCGGAAGCCGCTTCTTCCGGAGCCACTGCATTTCTGTCCTCGATAAATTCCACCAAGTGAGAGTCTTCTTCTTCACCGATCGGCGTTTCCAAAGAAACCGGCTCTTGGGAAATCTTTTGAATCTCCCTCACCCGATCCACCGTAATTTCCATGGCTTCGGCAATTTCTTCCGGTTTGGGATCGCGCCCCAATTCCTGAAGCAAGTTGCGCGATGTGCGCGAGAGTTTGTTGATCGTTTCGACCATGTGCACCGGAATACGAATGGTCCGTGCTTGGTCGGCGATCGCCCGCGTAATGGCCTGGCGAATCCACCAGGTCGCATAGGTACTGAATTTATAGCCCTTGGTGTAATCGAATTTTTCGACCGCTTTGATCAAGCCTAAGTTACCTTCCTGCATCAAGTCCAAGAACTGCATGCCCCGACCGACATATCGTTTGGCGATACTGACCACCAAGCGCAAATTCGCATCCGTCAAGTCCTGTTTGGCAAAATGAGCCTTCGTCAGGATTTTCTCTTCTTCTTTCCGTTGCTTTTCATCCACAAAGAGCTTGTGCAATACATCTTTGGCGTCCGCCAATGTGTAGCATAACTCCGAATTCATTTCTTCAACTGGCATTTCTGCCGTTTCTTTGGCCAATTCGGCCGCCGCTCGCAAATCCATTCCGCCTTGTACTTTTAAATCAAGTGCGGCAAGGCCTTTACTAGCCAATGCAAAGGCGGTTTCTGCATGTTCCGCCAGCGCGTTCGGCAAAGCCGTAGCCGTATAGGGCACTTCTCGCTCCTCATCCGCCAACGTAGCCATCTGAGCCACCCAATCAATGACCGCTTGAACGGTTTGGCGCTGATTCTCGATTTCCTTGCCCGCTTCAATCAGCTTGGCAAGCTCCACTTCCTTTTCGGCATCCAACAATTCGACACGGCCGATTTCTTTCAAGTACATCCGCACCGGATCATCCAGATGCATACTGTCTCCGCTGTCATGGCCCGAATCCAAAGCTTCGGCGGCTTTGACATCCTCATCTCCCAAATGTCCTTCATCGTCGCCGTCGTCATGATCATCTTCCTTGTCGCCATTGACAATGTCGATTTTTTCATCATGAATACGCGCGTACAACTCTTCCACTTTATCCGGATTGATATCGAAACGCTCAAAGGCTACCATGATCTCCTCATAAGTCAAGTATCCTTCCCGTTTCCCTTTGGCGATAATCTCCGCCAAGACGGATTCCAAGCTCACCGATTCGGAGTCTGCTTTCTTTTCCTTTTTCCCCTTGGAAGCAGTTTTCTTCGCTGCGGACGTTTTGACTTTACTCTTCGAAGCCTTTTCCTTGACCGGCTTCTCTTTGGTATCTTGACCCTTAGTATCCTTATCTTTGGCGGGCTTCTCTTTGGTAGCCGTAACTTTAGTATCCTTATCTTTGGCGCCCTTGCCTTTGGCGGACTTAGCGGTTGCCGTAGCGGTTTTCTCGGTCAAAACCTGCTCTTGCTCCAACAGCTCTGCCAAGCGTTTCTGACTGCGCTGCGACAATTTATGCGGAGCCGCCAACTCCTCGACACGTGCAGGTGTAATTTCTTCCGCCCCTTGCAGAGCTCGTACCGCTGCCAAAATTTCCTGGATACGATCTTCCACCGTCTTGCGCTTTCTGGTTGCACCTTTCGTTGGAGTTGTCTCTACTGCTTTTTTATTCTTCATTGGCTTCGCATCTCCCGTTTTCTTCATACTGCGCTATGTCTCTCCTTCTCTACAAGGCGCTACCGCCTCACCATTTTCTCAATTCTTCATTGACCTTCATGCCTGCCAGCATTTCGCGGCGGTATCCATCCGCATCTCCTTGGCGATCACACTCTTCCGCACGCCGGCAATGTTCATCGTAAGCTCTTTGTAGCGCGGCTACTTTCAATGGTCGAATATAGTTTTCACGCAATTCGCCCTCCGGTCGCTCCGAGCCGATCAGAATCTCTGCCAACTTGGCTTTTTCCTCTTCCGATTCGAAATCACTTTCGCCTAATTTCAAAGGCTCCTGTTCTTGCCAATGCGCTTGCAAAACACTATACCACTTCCGATACAGCGATGTTTCAAAATCGTCCACCGCCAACGCTTCGAACAGTGCATTGGCTCCCGGCCCATCATCCAGGATATATCCCAACACCTGCTCTTCTGCCTTGCGCTGTTTGAGATTCTCGTTTTCACTGCGAGAATCTCCCTCCTTGGTTCGAGCAGGTGCGACATAGATATCGCGTTTGTTTTTCTGGAAGTAACGAGTGGCTTCACTGCGAATAATTCCCTCATCCATCCGCAAACGCTTGGCAATTTTGCCGAGATATCCATCTACTGCGACCGCATTATCCAAATCCGCCAAGAGCGGAAATATTTCTTTCAAGACTGCATTTTTGCCGTCTGCATTCGTAATATCCTGCGCACTTATTTCTTCTTCCAAGCGATAGTCGACCACATCTTGTGCACTGCGCATGACTTGCAGCCAGGCTTCCACACCATGATCCTTAATATACTCATCCGGATCCTTACCGTCCGGCAAAGTCGCAATCCGCAATCGCAAACCGTTCTTGGCGGCAATCTCGATAACCCTTTTCGTCGCTTCTCGTCCGGCGCGATCCATGTCATAGGCCACTATGACCTCTTTGGCAAGGCGTTTGAGCAGCCGTGCCTGATCCTCCGTGAACGCCGTTCCCAACGAGGCAACAACATTTTTTACACCTTGGTTGTAGACGCCCACTACATCCATATATCCTTCGACCAGGACGGCTTGACCGCTTTGCCGAATCGCCGGCATAGCCCGTTCCAATCCGTATAGTAAACGGCCTTTATTGAAAATCGGAGTTTCCGCCGAATTCAAGTACTTGGGTTCTCCCTGCTCCAAAATCCGCCCGCCGAAAGCGACCGTTCGCCCCTTGGCATCACGAATGGGAAACATGCAACGACCGCGAAAGCGATCATACACTTTGCCGTTCTTGCGCATACAGAGTCCGGCATCTACCAATACTTGGGCATCATAACCACGAGCGCTAAAATCACGGAACATACGATCCCACTCCGGTGGCGCATAGCCCAATTTGAAATCGACGATCGTCTGTGCCGTCAGGCCTCTTTTTTTCCAATAATCAATACCTACGGCACCCATGCGAGTCTTCGTCAGACAATTATGAAAATAATCGGCTGCCAACTCACAAACTTCATATAGTCGACGCCGATAGGCCTCCCTTTTTCTTTCTTCCGGAGACATATCCTCTTCCGGCAGAGCCAAGTGAATCCGATTGGCCAGTTTTTCTACCGCTTCCAAAAAACTGCAATTTTCGTATTGTTGCACAAATTTAAATACATCGCCACCCGCATGACAACCAAAACAATAAAAGAATCCCTTCTCCGGTGAAACGGAAAAAGAAGGAGTCTTTTCGTTGTGGAAAGGGCAACATGCCCAATATTTATTTCCTTGTTTTTTTTGCAAGTGGACATATTCTCCGACGACATCGGCAATCGGATTGCCTGCCCGTACTTGCTCGATAAATTCTTCCGTAAATCTCATATTTTCCTCCGGGTGCTACGTATATAATTCTACGTCGAAAGAAATTTTCCTTTTTTCTGAAGAAAATGAAGAAAACCGCTGTCTTTCGACAACGGTTTTGGCTTATTTTGCATAGTCAGTTGCACGAGTTTCCCGAATCACCACGACCTTTACCTGGCCGGGATAGCTCAACTCGCTTTCCACTCTTCTGGCAATGTCATGAGATAAGATAGTCGCATCATCCTCGGCAATTTTTTCCGGAGTGACGATGACTCGAATCTCCCTGCCTGCTTGAATCGCATAACAGTTTTCGACACCATCAAAAGATTTTGCAATCTCTTCCAACTTAGTCAATCGTTTCAGATAATTTTCTAACGTCTCTCGGCGTGCGCCTGGCCGGGCTGCCGATATTGCGTCTGCTGCTGCTACCAATACCGACTCTACAAAAGTAGCTTCCGTATCACCATGATGGGATGCAATTGCATTCACCACTACCGGCGGTTCCTGATACTTCTTAGCAATTTCTACACCCAATTCCACATGGGTCTTGCCTTCCGTTTCCTGATCAATTGCTTTGCCGATATCATGCAAGAGACCGGCGCGTTTCGCCATCTCCACATCGGCACCCAATTCTGCCGCCAAAGTTCCCGCCAAGCGAGATACTTCGACCGAATGGTGCAAGACATTTTGACCATAACTCGTACGATACTTCATGCGTCCCAAAATCTTGATCAATTCGGGATGCAAGCCATGTACATCGGCATCAAAAGCCGCCTGTTCACCGGCTTCACGTACGCGTTTATCGATCTCACGACGTGCTTTTTCGACAGTTTCTTCGATCCGGGTAGGATGAATACGACCATCTTTGATCAAGTTTTCCAAGGCCACGCGTGCCACTTCTCTGCGCACGCTGCTGAAGCCCGATAAAGTAACCGCTTCCGGAGTATCATCAATGATCAAATCCACACCGGTTGCCGTTTCTAAAGCACGGATATTTCGACCTTCTCGACCGATAATCCGGCCCTTCATTTCATCATTGGGTAAAGTCACAACGGAGATCGTTGTTTCGGCAACAGTCTCTGCTGCGTTGCGTTGGATTGCTAGCGACAGTATCTCTCTCGCTTCAGCATCCGCCTGCTCTTTGAATCGAGTTTCCAATTCCCGAATCAAAGCGGCTTTTTCATGCGTAATTTCTTGCTCTACGTTGTGCAAAAGCGTTTGCTTTGCTTCTTCAGTGGTCAAACCGGAAATTTCTTCCAACTTGGCCATTTGTTCCGCATATAATGCTTCGGCCGCGTCTTGCTTTTCCCGAAGTTTATTCTCTTTGCGTTGCAAAGATTCTTCTTTTCTTTCCAAAGAGTTGGATTTCTTATCCAAGTTTTCTTCTTTTTGCATCAAACGACGTTCCATACGCTGCCAATCATTACGGCGCTGTTTTTCTTCCTGCTCAAACTCCGTACGCAACTTATGCATTTCGTCTTTTGTCTGCAAAACACTTTCTTTTCGGGTGTTTTCTGCGTCTTTTTTCGCTTCTTCAATGATTCGTCCGGCTTCTCTTTCCGCACTGCCTATTTTCGATTCCGCCATGGAGCGGCGCAGGAAATAGCCGGCGATCAATCCGATAACCGCCAAGAGAAGTCCGATAATCACTGTTTCCAATCCCAAGATGATCTCACCTCCTCTTGCGCGTTCCATCTTCCGATTTCCGCGTTTCTTATTTCATTTTTTTCTTACATTATCTACGATTGCCTTCCTCCATTGTAAGATTTTTTAGGGACACTGTCAAGGGATACGGCATCGTCCAAAGCCTCCATTACGCCCCATACGACACCGCTTCCATAGCCACGATTGGCCAAAAAAGATGCCAGTTTTCGCTTGCTCAAAATAGTACCCGGACGCAATAATTTTTGCCGCACTAAAGCTTCTGCACGAGCCAACTCTTCTGCTGTCGACATTCGTTGCGGCATCGTCAAACCTTTTTGTTCCATTTTATAAGCTATGTATGAATTCCCATATATGCCATCTTCTACATAGCGTTCGAACACCCGCCGGGACAATTCCGCATCGTCCAACCAACCTCTGGCCGTAAAATCTTCCAGCACGTCGGTAATCTCCTCTGCGGAATAGCCCTTGCGAACCAATTTATTTTTCAGTTCTGCGGTGCTGTGATTACGAATAGCTAAAAAACGTAAAGCTTGCTCATAGGCTTCACTCTTCATTCGTTTCCGTCAGTTCGCCTTCCTCGAACAACTCCGGTTCAGCTACCAAAGTATCACGAATGATCTTCTCGATTTCAGCCGCTATTTCCGGATGCTCCTTCAAATAGGTCTTGGCATTTTCCTTGCCCTGTCCCATTCGCTCTCCATTATAGGAATACCAAGCGCCGCTTTTCTGAATGATTTCCATATTGGCCCCGATATCGATGAGCGTACCTTCGTGGGAAATCCCCGTGCCGTACATCATATCGAATTCCGCCACTCGGAAAGGCGGCGATACCTTGTTTTTGACAATCTTGGCTCGGGTGCGATTGCCGAGAATTTCTACGCCTTGTTTCAAGGCCTCGCCTTTGCGAATATCGATACGGATCGATGCATAGAATTTCAACGCACGGCCACCGGTCGTCGTTTCCGGATTGCCGAACATAATGCCTACTTTTTCACGCAATTGGTTGATAAAAATGACAATGGCTTTGGACTTGCTGATGACACCGGTCAATTTGCGCAATGCTTGGCTCATCAACCGTGCTTGCAGGCCCACATGCGAGTCGCCCATTTCGCCTTCGATTTCCGCCTTGGGCACCAAAGCCGCCACCGAGTCGATAACGATGATATCGACGGCACCGCTGCGCACCAATAGTTCGCAAATTTCCAATGCCTGTTCTCCCGTATCGGGTTGCGAAACGAGCAGATCTGCTGTATCTACTCCCAAGCGA
>JAEZZT010000064.1 GCA_023418435.1 Bacillota bacterium
CCGTACATATTGACCGCCATTACATGATCAGCTCTCAATGGTCTGCCGAGCAGGATGAGCAACCTTGACAATCACGTAAGTATCAATCATAATTAGAATGTTAAGGACTGAAAAATAGGAGGAAAAATTAATGAACGAGGTGTTTGAGAGCACATGGGCGGGACGCCCATTACAAGTGGAAACAGGCAAGTTTGCCAAACAGGCAAATGGTGCAGTCATGGTACGTTTCGGCGATACCGCGGTATTGGTGACGGCAACGGCATCAAAAAATCCCCGCGAAGGCGCCGATTTCTTTCCGTTGACGGTAGATTATGAAGAAAAATTGTACGCCGTAGGTAAAATCCCCGGCGGTTTTATTAAACGTGAAGGGCGTCCGGGCGAATCGGCGATTCTGAATGCTCGCTTGATCGACCGTCCGATCCGTCCCCTGTTCGACAAAGGCGTGCGCAATGACGTGCATGTCGTAGCAACGGTGTTGTCCGTAGACGAGAATAATGCGCCGGAAATGGCAGCCATGTTCGGTGCTTCGGTAGCGCTTTCCATTTCGGATATTCCTTTTGAAGGCCCGATTGCCGGTGTCAAAGTAGGACGTATCAATGGAGAGTTCTTGATCAACCCGAACTTGGAACAAGCAGCCAAATCCGACATGATGATTACGGTAGCGGGTACCAAGGAAGCCATCCTGATGGTTGAAGGCGGTGCTCAGGAAGTACTGGAAGAAGCGGTGTTGGATGCGATTATGTTCGGTCACGAAGAGATTCGTCGTTTGATCGCTTTCCAAGAAGAAATCGTTGCCAAGGTCGGCAAAGAAAAGCAAGTCTATGACATTCATCAAGTACCGGCAGAAATCAGTGCAGCAGTAGAAGCCTATGCGGCTGAAAACTTGAAAAAAGCGATCTTCGATCCGGATAAACAAACGCGTGAAGCGCATATGGATGAAGTGAAAGAAGAAGCGCGTCAACATTTCGAGGATATTTATCCGGAACAAATGGGCGATGTGCGCTCGGCTCTCGATAAATTGACCAAATCGATTGTGCGCCGTATGATTTCGGTGGACAAAATTCGTCCGGACGGCCGTGAACTGACGGAGATTCGTCCGATTACTTGCGAAGTGGATCTCTTGGCTCGTACGCATGGTTCCGCATTGTTCACTCGCGGACAGACGCAGGCTTTGACGGTGACGACTTTGGCACCGCTTTCGGAAAACCAAATTATCGACGATTTGTCCAGCCGTACGGAAAAGCGTTATATTCACCAATACAATTTCCCGTCTTACAGTGTCGGCGAAACCAGACCGACCCGCGGACCGGGACGTCGTGAGATCGGTCACGGTGCTTTGGCGGAACGCGCATTGGTACCGGTATTGCCCTCGGAAGAGGAGTTCCCGTATTGCATGCGTGTCGTTTCCGAGATTTTGGAATCCACCGGTTCTTCGTCCATGGCCAGTGTTTGCGGCAGCACCATGTCCCTGATGCAAGCCGGCGTGCCGATTAAAGCACCGGTAGCCGGTGTGGCAATGGGCTTGGTAAAAGAAGGCGAACATTACACGATTCTGACCGATATCCAAGGGATGGAAGATGCGTTGGGAGATATGGACTTTAAGGTAGCGGGTACTGCCAAAGGCGTGACCGCGATCCAGATGGATATTAAAGTCGACGGACTTTCGAGAGAGATTCTGCATTCCGCTTTGCAACAGGCACATGAAGGCCGTATCTTCATTTTGGGCAAAATTCATGAATGCATTGCAGCACCTGCAACAGAACTTTCTCCCTATGCACCGCGCATCATTACGATGAAGATTGACGTCGATCAGATTCGCACCGTCATCGGACCGGGCGGTAAGATGATCAACAAAATTATCGAAGAAACCGGTGTCAAGATTGATATTGAAGAAGATGGTACGATTTACATCGCTTCCGTGGACGGTGAAGGCGGCAAGAAGGCGGTAGAAATGATTGAACGCCTGACGAAGGAAGTCGCTGCCGGAGAAATCTACATGGGTAAAGTCACCCGCTTGATGAAGTTCGGCGCCTTCGTAGAAATCTTGCCGGGCAAAGAAGGTTTGGTACATATTTCTCAACTCGCCAAGGAAAGAGTGGAAAAAGTAGAGGATGTCGTCAAAGTCGGCGATGAAATCATGGTCAAAGTAACGGAAATTGACAAGCAAGGACGCATCAATTTGTCGCGCAAGGCCGTATTGCAAGATACCCCGGCTACGAAGGAGTGAGTGTATGGAGCCGTTACGAGGTTTTGAAGTAGTCACGGAGTTCGAGGAACAAGATATTCATTTGCCGGAACGCAAGACTGCGGAAAGCGCCGGCTATGATATTGCCAGCGCGGCAGCAGTGGATATTGCGCCCGGAGAAGTGGCCTTGATTCCTACGGGCCTCAAGGCATTTATGGGTGTGGATGAGTACTTGGCGATATTTATTCGCTCGGGAATCTCGATCCGCAACTCGTTGCTATTGATCAACGGCACGGGAATCATCGACAGTGATTATTACAATAATGAGGACAATGAAGGGCATATTATGATTGCCGTTTACAATGCCGGTAAGGAAGTATTTCATGTCGGCAAAGGCGATCGTATTGCCCAAGGGATCTTTACTAAATATTTGTTGACTGCCAATGATGCAGCTACCGGAGTACGTACCGGCGGTATCGGCAGCACGGGTCAATAATAAAAGACTGCCGAGCGGCAGTCTTTTTTGTGAGGTGCATATGGATATACAGGCAATTTTACAGAAAACTCGGGATGGAGAGGTTTTGTCCACGGATGAAATTAAATCCTGGATCACCGGCTACTTGCAAGGAAAGATCACGGATTACCAAATGTCGGCATGGTTGATGGCCGTGTATTTCCGAGGTCTGAGCGCGCGAGAAACGACGGATTTGACATTGGCGATGGCGGCCAGCGGCAAAGAAGCGGATTGGCAATCCACGGGGTTGGTGACCGTGGACAAACATAGCACGGGCGGAGTGGCGGATACGACTACCTTGGTAGTGGCTTCCATGGTGGCCGCAGCAGGCGGCAAAGTAGCGAAAATGTCCGGGCGCGGCTTGGGTTTTACCGGCGGTACTTTGGATAAACTGGAGTCGATCCCCGGATTTCGGATCGATCTGAGCGAGCAGGAGTTTATCCGGCAGGTTCAAGCGTGCGGAATTGCTGTCGTGGGACAAAATCACGATTTGGCACCGGCGGATGGATTGTTGTATGCCTTGCGGGATGTGACGGCGACCGTGGAAAGTTTGCCGCTCATTGCATCTTCCGTCATGAGTAAAAAGCTCGCCGGCGGGGCGGCGGGCATTGTCTTGGATGTGAAATGCGGTCGTGCGGCGTTCATGAAAACGCCGGAGGAAGCATTTCAGTTGGCGGATTTGATGGTCGATATCGGCAGTCGGTCCGGTCGCAACATGGTCGCTATTGTGTCCGATATGAATGCACCTTTGGGAACGGCTATCGGCAACAGCCTGGAAGTGGATGAGGCGGTGGCCGTCCTCAGCGGCCGAGGAGGACGGCGTTTGACGGAGTTGTGCCTGCTCTTGGCGGGGACCATGTTGGAAGTAGGTGGGATAGCGGCCGACCCGGAAGAGGGACGGGCCTTGGCGGAAAAGGTTTGGCGATCCGGAGAGGCGTTGGATAAATTTGCGGAATGGATCCGAGCGCAGGGAGGCGGCACCGATTGGCTGGGGAAAGAACCGCTGACCCGAGCAGATAAAGTGCAAACGGTAACGGCCACTGCCTCGGGCTACGTTACGGCTATGGATGCATTGGCTTTAGCCGATGTGGCGGCAAAATTGGGAGCCGGGCGAATTCGCAAAGAAGACCGGATCGATTTACATGTCGGAGTGCGCATTGAAGTGGAATTGGGAGATTGGGTAGAAACCGGCGAGACGTTGGCCACTATTTACGGACGGTCCCAACATGACTTGCAAAGCTATGTCGAGAAAACAAGGCAGGCCTTTGTTCTGAGTTCCGTCTATCAGGAGCCTCCGCTGGTATATAAAATTATACGGGGTAAGTCCCGCAAAAAGGGCAAATAAAAAGAGCTACCGGTCGGTAGCTTTTTTATTCTGCTGCTGGAGCATCCAATTTCGCTTGCAAACGAGATTTTTTGCGAGCGGCATTGTTTTTATGAATTACACCTTTGGAGGCTGCCTTGTCGATAATGCTGGTCGCTTTGGAATAAGCTGCTTTAGCGGCATCGGCATCTCCGGCTTCAACGGCTTGCAAAGTACGCTTCGTAGCGGTACGGATTTGCGATTTGAGTGCAGTGTTTTGAGCACGTCGTTGAGCGTCTTTCTTCATACTTTTGATGCTGGACTTAATTTGCGGCAATGGTGTCACCTCCTCACGTGATCTCTGTTATCATACCTAGAAATTTTATCATAAAGCGCGACTTTACGCAATAGGCAAAGCAAAAGTTTAAACAAGGTCGATTTCTAAAAAATATAGAGGGCAGAATCGGGGGGGAATTTGCCGTTATTTGCGTCGGCGTTTCCGCAATGGATATTTACATGCTAAGATATACTTGGGTGAGAATATGAAAATTTACCAAGGCATCGATATTGTACAAATAGAACGAATCAAGTCGGCGATAGATCGTCATCCCCGACTTTTGCAACGCTTTTTTACCGCGGGAGAGGTGGCACATGCCGAGTATAAAGGAGCCCTCAAGTATGCGTCGTTGGCTGGAATTTTTGCTGCGAAAGAGGCTGCGGTAAAAGCACTCGGAACCGGTTTTCGGGAAGCCTGTTGGCAGGATGCGGAGATTGCTTGGCAGTACGGCCAACCGGAAGTCCATTACCGAGGGAATTTGCTGAAGCGAGAGCAATCCCTGGGGATTTTTTCTCGGTCCGTATCCATTACGCATGAAAAAGATTATGCCATCGCCGGTGTAATATTATTAGGAGGCAACCATGTGGACATTGACGAATAGGGAAATGCGCGTGTTGGAAACATATTGGGAAGAGAATGTGGGATTTTCTACGCGCATGCTTATGGAACAGGTCGGATTTCAAGTGTGGCAGCAGGTACGGGGGATGGCAGGTAGTTCGGTACCTCGGTTGCTCGTCTTGGCCGGGAGCGGCAATAATGGCGGAGATGCCTTGGTAGCGGCTCGTCATGCTCGCTGTGCGGGCTGGCAGGTCCTCGTTCTGGAGGTAGCGCCGGGATCTGTCACTATAGATAATTATCGGTACAACAGAAAATTGGCAGAGTACTGCCAGGTGGAGTTTGACGAGTTGAATGATGCGAATTTGCAGCAGGCCTTGAACACGGCCGACATAGTCGTGGAAGGATTGATCGGTACGGGTTTGCAGGGAGCATTGCGCTCCTCGATGGCAGGTTGGGTGGAATGTATTAATCGACATGAACGACGTCATGAATTTGCAGTCGTGGCGATTGATATTCCGGCCGGTGTGCAAAGCGATACCGGTTGTGTAGATGGTGTTGCTTTGCAGGCGGATCGGACGGTAGCGGCTTGCATGTACAAACGAGGGCATTATTTCTACCCCGGCAAGGAACGATGCGGAGAATTGGCGGTGGCGAGCATGGGCTTGCCTTTGTCGATATGGGGCAGCATTCCGGCAGAAATTTTGCAGGCCGATACCATCGTATGGCCCAAGCGTCCGGCCTGGGCACATAAGGGGACGAATGGGCATGTACTGGTAATCGCCGGGAGCGTAGGTATGGCAGGTGCCGCGGTATTATGCGCTCAAGCGGCTTTGCGGGCAGGTGCCGGCAAGGTGACTTTGCAGGTGCCTGAGGAAGTGCGTGCGGAGATTGGTGTCGCGCTGCCGGAAATTATGGTGCAGACCGGTTGCAAGGGCTCGCATTGGCAAGCGGAGAGCGAAAAGGTCTGGGATTTTTCACCGTATACGGCCGTGGTGTTGGGTTGCGGTTTGGGCCGACATGAGGACACGCAGGCATGGGTTCGTGAGTTTTTACCGCAGATACCTTTGCCGACCGTGGTGGACGCCGATGCTTTGTATGCACTGGATGAAGAAGTTTTCAAGAGATGTTTGCACGGATTGGTAGTGACACCTCATGGCGGTGAATTGGCTCGGTTGTTGCAGCAGGAAATTCCGCAGACGGAAATCGTGCGGCGCACGGCATTGGTAAATTATGCCAAAGAGTGGGGGGCCGTCGTTGTCGGCAAAGGAGCTCCCACGGTTATTGCGGAGCCGAGAGGCCGGACATATATCAATACTACCGGTAATGCCGGTTTGGCGACGGCCGGAACGGGCGATACCCTAGCAGGCATGATCGGCGCTTTGTTGGCGCAGGAGTTCCTGCTGATCGAAGCGGCGACCACGGCCGTATACTGGCATGGCGCCGCCGGTGATCGGGCGGCTCGCGAATTGGGCAACGGATTTCTGGCAAGTGAAGTAGCAGACCGCTTGCCGATCGTGTGCAAGGAGCTCTGCCATGAATAAATATATGCGACGTTGTCTGGAAATCGTTCTCCTGTGTGTGCTTTTCCTCGTGGTGGGATGTGCCCATATCTTGCCGACCGGAGGAGCACCTCGCATCAATACGGAAAAGTTTTTAAATACGATTACCAATAGCGAAAGCATCGTTCATAAAATTTTACCTACGTCGGAGAAATTGGACGGGCAAGTTTTGAAGGTTCGTTGCCTGTACATCGGACAAGGGGATGCAGCCTTGATCACTTGGCAGGGACAAAATATATTGATCGATACCGGGGATGTCGAACATCGACCGGAATTGGTGCGCCTGTTGGAAAAGTACGGAGTCAAGCAGGTGGACAAGATGATTATCACGCATCCGGACAGTGATCATTTGGGCGGTGCCTATGCAGTACTGAAACATTTTCCGGTCACGGAAGTCTATGATAACGGGCAGGAGAAAATTACCGCTACGTATCGTACTTATTTGAAGATGTTGCTTCGCAAAAAGATAAAACCTGAAACTTTGCGCGAAGGCGCTAGCGTCGATCTCGGAGGAGGTGCCAGATTGCGTGTGGTATCGCCGGGAGCACAATTGTTGCGCAAAGGCGGGCAAGAGGATTACAACAATAACTCCATCGTTTGTCGTTTGGAATATGGGGATTTCACCATGCTTTTCACCGGAGATGCGGAAAAAGAGCAGGAGAGAGAAATTTTGCAGCGGCATAGCCGGGATTTGCAGTCATTGGTATTGAAGGTGGGGCATCATGGCAGTAAAACCAGCAGCACGATGGCGTTCTTGCAAGCAGTCCAACCCAAAATTGCGATTATCTCCTGCGGAAAAAACAATCCCTACCATGTACCGCATGCACCCGCTTTGCGGAATTTGGCGGCAGTCGGTGCGAAAGTCTATCGGACGGATCAGGACGGCACGGTGACGGTAGTGACGAATGGAAAGGAGTATCGAGTTGAAACGCAAGTCGATAGCAAGTAACAAGATTATGACCGTTTTGGATCGCTACGAAGGAGATCTTGCGGTATTGATAGAGGAAGAATCCGAACAGGAAGTGAAAGTTCCGAGTCGATGGTTGACGAATATTGCAAAACCGGATGAAGTGGTGGTGCTGGAGTTTCATACGGATCCGCAACAGACGAGCAAGTTGCAAAGCGAAGTACATCAATTGCGAGAACAGTTGGCACAATTGAAAGAATAATTTGCAAATGATTCTTAAATTGCTTTAATGGCCAAAAGCAATGAAGATGGTATAATAAAAGGGTGTATAGGCAAGGAGGTATGTCGTGAAACGATTGCAATTATGGATGATGATCCTGGTCTTCTCCGTGTTGGGAAGCCTGGTAGGTCATGCGGCGGAAGTAAGCGAATTTCGTTGGGCAACGCGCAATGACGCAGCAGTTCCTTTCGTGCGCCTGATTTTGGATGTCAATAAATTACCTAAATTGGATGCCGTGGTGGCGAAAGACGGCCAGAGCTTGAAGGTGACGTTGGAAGATACGGACGGCAAGAAAATTGCCGGCGATTACAGTACGAATCCGGAGATGATCACCAGCTTGAATATCGAGCAGGTAAAGAAGGATTTGGTGGTTTCGGTGAAGATGCCGAAAAAAGTGGATCGCAAGCGAATTCAAGTGTTTCCGTTGAAAAAAGACCCGGCTCATAATAAACCGTATCGAGTGGTGATTGATGTGCCGAAGTCGGTCCCGCCACCCACTTATAAGACGACGGCCGGCTTGCAGGGGAAGGTGATCGTGATCGATCCCGGACACGGCGGTACGGATACGGGCGCAATCAGTCCGAAGAATATGTACGAGAAAAATGTAACTTTCCCGATTGCGATGTATTTGAAACCCATGCTGGAGGCAAAGGGCGCGAAGGTAATTCTGACGCGGGACGGTGACCATGACGTATATGGACCGTATGCTTCGCCGGATGAGGAATTGCAAGCGCGCGTGGATATTGCCGAAAAGAATCATGCCGATGTTTTCCTCAGTATTCATATCGACTCGTTTACGAGGCCGGATGTCGGCGGCGTGACCGCTTATTATAATCCGAAAACTCCCTTTGATGAGATATTGGCGGAGGCCTTGCATGAACGAAATATACGCGTGCGGGGATTCGGTGATCGCGGTGAGCGTCAGGCCAATTTCTACTTGCTGATCAACAGCACCATGCCGGCGACGCTGGTGGAATTGGGATTCCTTTCCAATCCTCAAGAAGAAGCTCTTTTGCATCGGGAAGATGTTCGCAAAGCGTTTGCAGAAACTTTGGCGGATGGTTTGGAATTGTATTTTGAAAGAGCGTCCAAATTGGGCTAAGGAGGAAGCATGAAAAGAAATAATATTTTGGTGGTCATGTTGATGGCATTGGCTTTATTTGTCGCAGGTTGCGGCGGTACGGAAAAAGCACCGACACCGCAGACTCAAACGCAGGCCACCGCACCGGTGGAAATGAAGACGATGCGCATCTATTTAGCAGCCGCCGATGCGGAACATGTAGTGCCGGCGGAAGTGAAAGTCCCGCAGGCAGAAGCGACTCCGCAACGGGCAGTCGAAGAGTTGCTCAAGAAGGATGCCCAGGAAAAATACCCGCTGTTCCCGAAAGGAACGAAGGTCTCCAAGGTAGAAGTCGACCCGAAGTCGCATGTGGCGATTGCCGATTTCAACAGAACGTTGAAAGAGAACGTGGCCGGCGGTTCTTTGGGCGAAATTTTGATGGTCTACATGATCGTCAATACATTGACGGAATGGCCGGATATCGAGTCCGTACAAATTCGTATCGATGGACATAATGTAGAAACTCTCAATGGACATATGGATTTGTCGCAGCCGATCAAAAGAAAGGCCGATTTGATTCAGAAGAAATAAGCGAGCAGTTGCTCGCTTTTTCTTATCCGTTTTTTGGAGTTGCAGGCCGGCGATATGTTACAATAAGGGCAACGTAGGAGTAGAATATGGAAGAATTTTCTTTAATACATAAAATGAGATCTTGTTGCCCGGAACTCGGGAAGGGAATTGCCATCGGCAATGGCGATGATGCAGCGGTTTTTTCTTTGCCGGAGGGGCGAGAAACGGTGGTTTGTACGGATTGCCTAGCGGAAAATGTGCATTTTACTCGGGCCTGGTCCACGCTGTTTGATATCGGTTGGAAAGCGGTTGCCGTGAATTTCAGCGATTTGGCGGCAATGGGAGCCGAGCCTTACGGCGTACTCTTGAGTGTCGCCGTACCGCAGGATATAACCGAGGAGGAAATAGAAAGCTTGTACCGCGGGGTCGGAAGTTGTTTGGAAAAGTATGATGCTGTCTTGCTGGGTGGAGATACTATCGGAGTGGCGGCCGGTCTTTTCTTGGCAGTGACCGCCGTAGGTGCGATAGAAAAAGGTAGGGCATTGCCGCGTAGCGGTGCTGAAATCGGTGACCGGGTCGTTATCACCGGCGCGTTGGGAGATGCGGCAGCTGCGTGGTCACTGTGGCAAGAAGGCAGGGATGTACCGGAGCAAATGGCAGCTGCTCATTTGCGCCCCGAACCGGCGGTAGATGCCGGTTATCGACTGGTGGAACTCGGTGCTCATGCCGCCAACGATATCAGTGACGGATTGGCTTCCGAATTGGGAGAGATTGCTACCGCTTCACAGAAACGCATTTGTGTGGACAAGGAGAGATTGTATCGACCGGATCTGGAAATATACGCCAACGATGCAAGCCAAGTATGGGAGTGGATCTTATGCGGCGGCGAGGATTATCAATTGCTGGCGACTTTGCCGCCGGATGCTGAAGTGCCTTCCGAATGGCAAGTCATTGGTGAAGTACAGGACGGGCAGGGGGTATACTTGCGCGATGAGCAGGGCAAGGAAGTTTTGCTCGAGCCCGGCGGATACAATCATTTTCAAAGGAGATAAGATGGAAAAACTATATACAATTGCCGACGAACAAGCCACTACAGCTTGGGGAGAGGCGATAGGGCGTTGCATTCCGAACGGAAGCAGTGTGGCTCTTTGTGGGGAGATGGGCGCCGGAAAAACCCATTTGGTGAAAGGTATTGCTCGTGGAATGGGGATTGCCGATACCATCACGAGCCCTACTTTTACACTCTGCAATCAATATATGTGCGGAGAGCGTGTACTGAATCATTTTGATTTGTATCGTCTCGAGGAGGTAGATGAAGTTCTCGGGATCGGCTTTCATGAAATGTTTTACGATAGTGTGACTGTTGTGGAGTGGGCCGATTTATTTGCAGACGAAATGCCGCCGGACAGTGTTTGGCTCGAGTTGATGAAAGAGTCGGACACGGAGCGACGCATGAAAGTGTGCGTGCCGGAGGTAGCGGCGGATTGGTGGAAAGAGGTGGAAGCATATGTGGTTGGCCATTGATACCTCGGGGATGTCTTCCTCGGTAGCTGTCGGCGATCCGGCCACCGGTCAAGTAGCCGCCGAAGTCAATGTGAGACGGAGACGTACGCATTCGGAACAATTGATGGAACATATTGATACCGTCTTGCATTTGGCCGGAGTCGAGGGAAAAAGCCTCACCGGGATTGCGGTTTCGACGGGGCCGGGGTCGTTTACCGGTCTGCGCATCGGCTTGGCAACGGCTAAAGTATTGGCGTACACTTGGCAAATCCCCATTGTCGGCGTGGATACTTTGACCGCATATATGTATCAATATCAGAATGTGGACTTGCGAATTTGCCCTTTGATTGATGCCCAAAAAGGAAATGTATACTATGCCTTGGCAAAATGGAAAGACGGGCAATTGATCCGGGAACGGGAAACGGAAGTTATTTCTCTGCGAGAATTGGCGGAGACATTGGCGAACTCGGAAGATGCCAGCTTTTGTGTCGGAGAGCAAGCGGCGTGGTTGCGCAAAGAGCTGCCGCAAATGCAGGGGCAGGTACAGATCGTGGCCGACCAACATGCACCTTTGCGTGCGTCATCCTTACTGCCGGCGGCGTATCTCCATTGGCAGGAACAGGGAAGCGACGATGTATTCAGCTTAATCCCCAATTATATAAGAAGAAGTGAGGCGGAAGTGTTATGGGAACAGCGTCAACAGAAAAAATAGTATTGCGCTTGGCGAATGTAAATGATTTGCCTGCCATTGCAGGCTTGGAAAAAGCATGCTTCTCGGATCCATGGTCGGCGGAAACGATTCAGCACGACTTCGTGGATGGCCCCGGTCAGTATTGGGTAGCCGTACAAGGTGAAGAGGTATGCGGATATTTTTGTCTGTGGTTCGTAGCCGACGAAGTGCAATTGGTAAATATTGCGGTACACCCGGATCAACAGGGACAGGGCATCGGCAGTTCTATGATGGAGAAAGTCATCCGAGAGGCGAAAGATAGACAGGCGGTATATCTTTTTCTGGAAGTGCGCGAAAGCAACGAGCCGGCGATTCATTTGTATGAAAAATACGGCTTGGAATTGCGGGCCAAGAAAGAAAAAGCATACAGTT
>JAEZZT010000011.1 GCA_023418435.1 Bacillota bacterium
GAATACAGGACTGAGGAAGTAAATTTTATTCCGTTTGGAGGGAGAAAAGTGAAAAAAACTAGGCTATCTTACTGTTTTGGCAATGCTAGCTGCCATGCCTGCATTTGCCGCCGATTGGCAATATGACGATCACACGATCGTTGATATGGGGTCTGCGAAAATCAAACAACACGATACCACGCAAGAATTGCAATTCAAAGCCACTCATACTTATGGCGACTCCATTATGGAAAACACCTATGTATATAATCCTGAAAAACGTACCATTCAGATTAAAGAGATGCGTCGAACGACGGGAAAAATCAAGTACAAGAGTACTTTTTCTCCACAATCCATTGATTCTCCCAACCCCGTGGTCCGGGAGCGAGTGGAACTGGCCACGGCCGTGTACGATAAATTGATGGCAAAGAAAAAGAAATAACGAAGCTTATAAGACTCGAAGTGAATCACTGCATTGACTTCGGTCTTATTTTTTTACATTCAGGCAATGATTTTTAACAATTTGTTCCTAATACATCTTAATGCTATACTGTTGGCGGAGATAGTATCAACCGAACTGTACTCCGGCCAATTTATTTTTTACAGGAAGCGAGCTTATATTTTTCAGAAAAGTAAGACTCTATTTGTTCCATTGCCTTGCTTTTATGCGGGCATTTTTTTGTGGAAAGGAGCATGTCATGAACATCTCTGTCTTGCAGAGCAAGATCCATCGTGCCACCGTCACGGATGCATGCTTAGACTATGTCGGCAGCATCACCATCGACAGTACGTTGCTCGAGGAAGCCCAAATGCAGGAATACCAAGAAATTCAAGTAGTAAACATTCATACCGGTGCGCGTTTCAGCACCTATATTATCGCCGGTGAGGCCGATTCCGGAATGATTTGTCTGAACGGAGCTGCGGCACGGCTGGCAGAAGTGGGGGACAAGGTCATCTTGATGACATTTGCACAAATGTCTCCGCCGGAGGCCAAAGACTATCGCCCTCATGTACTTTTTGTCGACGACGATAATCGAATCGTCACTCATCAGCGTTATGAACGCCATGGCCGGTTGTAAATAAAATTACAGGTTGCTATCTCCTCTCGCTCCGGAAAGAGGTAGCTTATGCAAACTATTACCGATTCGAAGGCATTACAAAAGCATTGCCTTACATTGCGACAACAGGGGACATCCATCGGCTTCGTACCCACCATGGGGGCCTTGCACGAGGGACATCTCTCTTTGATCCGCAAAGCAGTTCAAGAAAATGACTATGTAGTGGTCAGTATTTTCGTCAATCCGATCCAATTCGGTCCCGGCGAAGATTTGGACGCATATCCCCGCGTGCCGGAAAAAGATCTCGAGTTGGCGAAGGCAGCAGGCGCCGATCTTGTCTTTTTCCCTCAAACGGAGGACATGTACCGGAACCAATGCACGTTTGTTCACTGCGATTCCTTGGCGCAACATTTATGCGGGATATCTCGCCCCGGTCATTTCCGTGGAGTCTTGACGGTGGTCCTCAAATTCTTCCACATTATCCAACCGACACGAGCATATTTTGGAGAAAAAGATGCACAACAGTTGATCATGTTGCAAAAAATGGTCGAGGATCTCAATGTGCCGGTTACCATCGTTCCCTGCCCCATCGTACGTGCGGCAGACGGACTTGCCCTATCTTCACGCAATAAATACTTGAGCGAAACGGAACGAAAGGCTGCACTTTGCCTGTCGCGCGCAGTGGAGTTGGGAAAATCGTTGGCCACTCGAGGAAAGAGTGCCGAAGCCGTCCTTGCCACCATGCGTCAACTCATCGCAAAAGAGCCGCTCGCCGAAATTGATTATCTATCCATGGTCAGCCTTTCGACTTTGGAGCCCGTAACCAGCATCCAAGAGCCCGTCTTGGTCGCCATGGCCGTGCGCATCGGCAAGACTCGTTTATTGGACAATTTCTTCGTCAAGGAGATTTTCTGATGAAGTATTTCCATCAATTACGAAACTCCTTGGTCAAGCATATGATTTGGTGGATTCTCTTTTTCTCCATCTTCGCCTTTTACCAACCTCAATACTTTTCACCGCTCACCCAATATACGGCCATTTTCATTGGAGTTGCCATGTTGGGCATGGGCGCCACGATTCCTCTATCTACTTTTGCCGAAATATTGCGCCATCCGGGAGAAATATTTCTGGGAATGTTGGCCCAATATACTATCATGCCGATATTGGCGATCCTCTTAGTATATGCCTTGCAACTACCACCGGCTCTTGCCATCGGTATGGTGGTACTGGGCTGTTGTCCGGGAGGCACTGCGAGCAATGTCATGACACACATTGCCAAAGGGGATGTCGCACTTTCTGTCGCCATGACCTTGGTCTCTACATTGTTGGCGCCTATTGTGACACCTTTGTTGATTTACTTCTTGGTGGGTGCATGGATAGAAATATCCCTATGGGCGCTCTGCAAATCTTTATTGTGGATGATCGTTCTTCCCCTCGGAGTCGGACTCTCTTTACCGATACTCTTTCGCTCCTACCGATCTTTTTTGGAAAAGTGGATGCCGACGGTCTCTGCGATCAGTATTATTCTGATTATTGCCGGCATCATTGCGCTCAATAAATCCTATATTGTGCAAGCCGGCTTCTATGCTTCGGTCGCCGTTATTTTGCACAATGCAGGCGGCTTGTTCTGCGGGAAATGGCTGGCCAAATATTTTCGGCTGTCCATACCCAAAGAAACTTCTCTGGCCCTGGAGGTGGGCATGCAAAATAGCGGTTTGGCTATGTCGCTGACTCTCCTGCACTTCGCCGCTTACCCCCTGGCGGCCTTACCGGGCGCTTTATTCAGCGTATGGCACAACATCTCCGGTGCAATATTCGGAGCCATCCAACGCAAACGTTGTGCATAAACAAAAATCCACCTAGATGACCTCTAGGTGGATTTCTTTATTCTTTGTCTTTATAAACCAGGACATACAGTGCCGGTAAAAAGAAAAGTGTCAGTATCGTTGCAACCAACAGCCCGCCGCTGAAGGCAAATGCCATCGGCCCCCAAAAACTCGAGCGCATCAAGGGTATCATCCCCAAGATAGCCGCCATGGCTGTCAGCATAATAGGCCTAAATCTCAGGATCGTCGAATTGATCACGGCATCATGGATACTCTCTCCCTTTTGCCGGTGCAGCTCAATTTGATCCAAAAGAATGATGGAGTTGCGGATAATCATGCCGGAAAGCGCAATGATTCCCAAGATGGCCAAAAAGCCCAATGGGTTGCGCGTCAACTGCAGCATCAGAATGGACCCGATAATACCCAAAGGTGCCGTAACAGCCGCCATCGCCATCAAAGTGATTTTCTTGAGCTGGAACATCAAAATAGCCAGTATCAGGAAAGACATCATCGGCAAGCCTTTGAGGATTTCCTCTATGGAAATATGACTGCGTTCCGTGACTCCGTCATATTCCAATTTGTAGCCCATCGGCAGATGTGCACGGAATTCCGCCAAATCCTTTTTGTACAACTCCTCCGTCACCGTTTCTCCCGGCGTATTTTCCGTTGCCAAGTCGGCTCGCAAAGTAATCGTCGGGGTTAAATCACGACGCCAAATGGTGTTATTTTCATTGGCATACGACAGTGTCGCAAACTGCCCCAACGGAACAAATCGTCCGCCACCGACATGAATCGGTAGGTTTTCCAAATCACCCAATCGTTTGCCGCCTGTGTCCGGCAAGCGGAAGTACACCGGTACCAATTGATCTCCCTGGTATGCCGTTGTCACTTGATAACCGGACAGCTTCGTATATAAATCCGAAGCTACTGCGTAATTATCGGCCCCCAGAGTACGTATACGAGATTGATCGATATCCAGTCGAATCGTCGGAGTTTCCTGCGGCCAGTCCATATTGGCAGAATAAATATTTGGATTTTTTCTCATAATACCGATCGCCTGATTGGCTAAATCGGCCAATACTTTTTCATCCGGCCCGGACAAGCGTAACATCACCGGATATGCGGCAGGCGGTCCGGTTTGAATCAAACGAATATTTGTCCGTACATCCGGAAAATGGTCTTCCATGACCTTTCTGACTTCTTTTTCCAACTCCTCTCGCGTTTGCGTCGAAGTTGCCACGATAACCGTTTGCGCAAAATTGTCTTTCGGAGGCACCGGATCAAATTGCAAAATAAATCTTGGAGCACTTTCACCGATATAGGAAGTAATGGATTTGACTCGTTCATCTCCGAAGAAATGCGATTCAAAATCCAAAGTCGTCTTCTTGGTGGCTTGCAATGATGCTCCCAAAGGAAGCTCCATTTCCACAATAATCTCCGGCCGAACGGAGGCCGGGAACAGTTCTTTTTTCAACAACGGATAGGAAAGAACTGCGACCACAAAAACAACCAAAGTCAGCAGGACAACCAATTTTCGGCGTTCCAATACATTTTCCAAAATCTTACGGAAATGACGATACAACTTCTTCCGCCATTCCGCCATTTCATGCACTTCCCCTTCCGTATGCTTGGACAAGCGAATGATTCGGTACCCCAAGACCGGGGATACCAAGACGGAGACTATCCAGGACAGCAGCAAGGCAATCGCCGTTACGGAAAACAGGCTGTGCGTATACTCTGCGACAATCCCGGTGGCCAAGCCGATGGGAATAAATCCGGCAGCCGTGATCAAAGTACCGGACAACATGGGAAATGCGGTCAACTCATAGGCTGCCGTTGCCGCTTCTATTCTTTCATAACCATCTTCGAGTTTGCGCTGCATCATTTCGATAACGATCATGGCATCATCGACCAATAATCCCAACGAAATGATCAATGCTCCCAAAGAGACTTTCTGCAATTCAATACCGAAATAATGCAAGGTAATAAACGTCGCTGCGACCACGACGGGTATACTGAGCGCAACCACCATCCCGGAGCGCCACCCCAAAGCAAAAAAGCTGACGAGTAAGACAATCCCTATCGCTTCGAATAAGGTTCTCGTAAATTCGCCGATGGCCTCATTCACGACTTCCGGCTGGTTCGTGACCTCTCCGATTTCCAGTCCCAAGGGGAGTTGCTGTTGCCAGTGGGAAATCTTGGCCTGCAGGTTTTCTCCCAAATGCAGTACATTGCCACCCGGTGACATGGAAACGGCAATGCCGACTGCCGGTTTGCCATTGTAGTACATCATACTGTTTTCCGGATCGGCATACCCCTGAGTAACAGTGGCAATATCTCCCAAGCGGATGGATCTTTCTCCCATGTGAAGCGTCAAGTTACGAATGGAATCGGCATCATCCAATAGTCCCTGCACTCGCAAAGATATATTGTGCGTATCGGTGCGAATCGTTCCGGCCGGCATCAATGTACCTTGCTGTTGCAAGAGTTGGAACACTTGACGTGGATCTATGCCCAGTTGTGCCAGTTTCGCCTCATCCATCTCGATCTTCAACTGTTGTTCCTGGACTCCGACCAACTTTACTTTTTGCACATCGGGAATTTGTAATAGCGAACGGCGAATCTTTTCCGCATACGCCCGCTTTTCTTCATAGGAAAATTGGTCCCCTGTCAAAGCAAAAATAGAACCATAAACATCATCGAATCGATCGTTGAAAAACGGCCCCACTACGCCTTTCGGCAACTCACGCCACACTTCATTGGTCAGATCCCGGACTTCCGTCCAAGTCGGGCGAATACGATCGGCGGGAAGATCTTCCTTCAACCAGACATAAATCACCGATCTGCCATTCAAGGTATAGCTCCGAATATAGTCCAGCCCCGGTGTATTTTGCAGTTTTTCTTCCAGTTTGTCCGTCACCTGTGCAGTCATTTGTTCTGCACTTGCTCCGGGCCATGCTGCAGTCACAATCATCGAACGAATGGTAAAATTCGGGTCTTCTCTTCGTCCCAACTGGAAATAACTCCAGGTGCCGGCCGCTAAAATCGCCACGATAAAGAAGTAGATGATGGATTTGTGCAAAATAGCCCATCTAGCAGGATTATGCTTTTTCATAGACGCACCTTATCGCCTTCATGTAAATGCTGTGTGCCGGCAGTGACCACGATATCCCCCGGTGCCAAACCGGAAGTAATCTCCACCGAGTCATCCAAGTATCTGCCCGGTGTCACGGGAACCAAATGAACCTTGTCTCCGCGCACCACCCATACCGACGGCTGTTGTTGCTGCTCGGCCATCGCAGACAGAGGAATGGTAATGGTTTTTCCTGCATCTTTTTGGAAATGAACTTCTGCCGTCATTCCCAATTGCACGCTGTCGGGAACTTTCGTCAAAGCAATTTTCGCATCATACGTCCCCGTTTTGGGATTAGGTGCCGGAGAAACCTCTCTCACCACACCGCTGATCTTTAAATCCGGTTGGGACCAGAAAGTAATCTCTGCTCGTGTACCGATCGGATACTCTTTGGCATTTTTCTCCGTCAAAGAAATCTGTACGTCCAAATCCTTGGTATCCACCAACATGACTACCGGTGTACCGGCGGCAACTACCTGGCCAACTTCGACCATTGTACTGCCGACGACACCGCTACGATCCGCTTTCAAAGTCGCAAAGGATTCTTGATTCAACGCCCGATTATACGCAGCCTCCGCCTGATCTCGCTGAGCACTTGCCAACTTGGCGGCATTTCTCGCCTGATCAATTTGCATCGCAGAAATGGCATCTTGCGCATACAACTCTTCATAACGAGCCAAATTACTTCTCGCCAAGTCCAACTGTGCCGAAGCCGCCGTCAATTGCCCCTGCGCGGCACTGGCCTGCTCCGAAACATCTTTGCTGTCCAATTTATAAAGAGGAGTTCCTTCCTGTACATAATCTCCCGCCTGTACCAATTTCTGCACTACTTTCCCGGGAATTTGAAAGGCCAAAGCTTGTTCCGTGCGACCATGTATCGTACCGGAAAAAGAAGATGTTTTTTCCGTGCTTTCCTTGCCGATAGTTACGGTTTTGACCAATGGCACCATTTTTTCTTTGCCCTCTTCTCCACCGCAACCTGTCAGCAATAATATCGCTGAAGATACTATGATAACCCAACTTTTTATATTCATTACGACCTCCGTCATACACTCTTTTTAACGTCCTCTTGCAGACATTACTACGCTCATTATATCAATCCACTTCTACTTTGACGAATCTTTAAGCAATTTTCTGACATTGTTTTATTTTTCTCATTTAGACAAGAAAAAACCGTCCGAAGACGGTTTTCTTATTGATGATATTCTCTTGTCAAATTAACTTCTTGCAAAGGAATGACCTTTGTTTTGTGTTTTACCTTGTACCAGATGTAAACAAGTAGGAATACCGGAATGCCGATATAAGCTACACTGGCTCCGTACCAATCAATGGTCGGTCCGGTAAATGCAGAATAATTTTGGCCGGCCATTACGATCAAACAAACGACCAAGGCAAAGAGCGGACCGAACGGATAGAGTGCTGCTCGATACGGCAACTCGGAAAGACTTCTTCCCTGTGCTTGGAATGCTTTGCGGAAACGATATTGGCTAATCGCAATGCCTACCCAAGTAATGAAGCCTGCCATACCGCTGATATTGACCAGCCAATTATACGCAGCGCCATCGCCGATCAAACTGGTCAAGAAAGCCGCCAAGCCGAATACTACAGTCGCAAACAATGCGTTTGTCGGTACACCGCGACGATTAACCTGCAAGAACATTTTCGGTGCTTTGCCTTCTTCAGCCAAGGCATAGAGCATACGAGTCGAAACATATAGACCGGAGTTGCCTGCCGAAAGTACCGCCGTCAGAATGACCGCATTCATCAACGCAGCAGCCGCCGGCAAACCGAAACGATCAAAGACCAAGGTAAAGGGGCTGATAGAAATATTTTCTACCGAGCTGTCCAACAAATTCGGATCCGTATACGGAATCAAGAAACCGATCACGATGAATGCTCCTAAATAAAAGAGCAAAATTCTCCAAAAGATGGAATGTACGGCCTTCGGTACATTTTTCTCCGGATTTTCGGATTCACCTGCCGCAACGCCCAACATTTCCGTACCTTGGAATGAAAAGCCTGCAATCATGAAAATTCCCAAAATAGCGGCCCAACCACCGACAAAGGGTGCTTCCCCGACAGTCCAGTTGGTAAAACCGGGAGAGTTACCGCCTACGCCGAGAATCAACATGGCACCGGCAAACAGGAATACCATAACCGTTACCACTTTGATCCCCGCAAAAATAAATTCACTTTCACCATAAGAGCGGGTCGAAAGATAGTTCAAGAGGAAAATAATTCCTAAAAACAATGCGCTCCAGACAATAGCCGGAATATCCGGGAACCAATATTTCATAATCAAAGCTCCCGCTACCAATTCTGCCGCCAGAGTAATTGCCCAATTGAACCAATAATTCCATCCCAGAGCAAAACCGAAAGCTTCATCTACATACCGTGCCGCATACGTACCGAAAGAACCGGACACCGGCATATACGTTGCCATTTCACCCAAACCGGTCATGAGGAAGTACACCATGATACCGATCAGTGCATATGCAACCAATGCGCCGCCGGGACCTGCCTGCGAAACGGTTTCCCCACCGGCTACGAACAAGCCTGTACCGATGGTACCTCCCAAGGCGATCATATTCATGTGACGCGCTTTGAGACTGCGTTTCAACTTCGGCGATTCTCCTGCTCTCGTTTGATTTTCCGTCATCATGAGATCACCTTCTTTTCTTTAATTTGGAATGAGTAAATTATAACATTGATTTTTCAATTTGCAAGCCTTTTTCGGATTTTATTCTGTTTTTTAATAAAAAAAATGTAAAAATCCTCATTTCATCATTCTTCATTAAATTACCTTTATCTTAATTCCGGCGGAGGAGGTATAACACCCCTTATTTTTTCCCAGTCAATATTTAAATTATCATCTTTGACTCTATTTGCGGCATATTCTCTATACTCATGCAAGCTGTTTACATAGCTTTGCGGGTATTCTACCATCCACATATAGGCCAAAAATACCATCGATGCTCCCAGTACGGTCCAACACACATATAATACACCTATATCTCTATTTATATCTTCTGTTTCACCGCTGACTTCATCTCCTTTTACATCTTTAAAAAATAATAACAACATGTAAAACGAGTTAACGATGGGTATTAACAAGATCATTAAATTCAACGCACTTTTCTTTAAATACATCAGACGATAATAAACGATTGCATAAAAATAAAATCCTGGAAACACCATGAGAAATATACTTGTTATTTTCTCGTAAGGTGGAATGAAACCATGCATAAGTAAAAATACAATTGTGGTAAGGATAGAAACACATGCATACACCCATCTTGACATTTGTGCAGGTCTGATTAAACTACAACCAACACCCAGAATAAAAGCTATGGCAATATTTCGTATCCATATGGGAAAAACGACCAATTCATTGTACTTTGTCGGGGAAAAAAGAAAAACATATTGATAAAAAAATTTATACTTATCATCAACATAGGTAAATACCCAAAATTGTTTTTCAAACAAAAATATTTCTTTATAGGTACTATACCTTGGCGCAATCAATATGGCCAAAGTAACTAAGGCCAACACCGGCCAAAACTTTTTCAAGTCCGAAAAGTTATGAATGGATATATCTTTGAAAAACTTGCGCTTTCGGAAAGTGTCACTCCCAACAACTTGAGTCACTTGTTGATTATTCTTTCCCTTCAACATCATCACATCCATAAATAGTCCGACAATTGCCCCGATTACCAAGTTACGTAAAATACCGAGTATATCCATTTCAGCAGAGACCCGAGGCGGTGAAAAGAATAACGCATAGCCTACATTTTGATGACCGGAATGACCGCTTTCGGTAATCCACGGAATGAAAACCAAGGACAGGAGGATCAATACACAAGTAAAGGGATGAGTCTTGATAAATTTTTCCATCTTTTTTATTTTCTCCTTTTTATTTTTTATGTTATTTTATTCTTTTTTAACTGTCAATCAGTTTTTACAAAAAAATTACTGTCTGCTTATGGCATGACAGTAATTTCTTTTATCATTACATTACAAATCCAAGTTCGTTACGTTCTTGGCATTTTCTTGAATGAATTGGCGTCTGGGTTCTACTTTGTCTCCCATCAAGACGGTAAAGATTCGATCCGCCTCCATAGCATCATTCAAAGTGACCTGCAAAATGGTACGATTTTCCGGATTCATCGTGGTGTCCCACAATTGTTCGGGGTCCATTTCGCCCAAACCTTTGTAGCGTTGTACGGTAATATTCTCTCTTCCCACTTCCGCCAATTTTTGAGCAAGAGAATCATCACTGTACAAGTACCATTTATTTCTTCCCTTACGCAATTGGTACAACGGCGGTTGGGCAATATATACATGGCCCTGCGTAATCAGAGGCTTCATGTAGCGGTACAGGAATGTCAACAGCAGCGTTCGAATGTGCGCACCGTCGACATCCGCGTCGGTCATGATAATAATCTTGTAGTATCTTAGTTTTTCCAGATCGAATTCTTCGCCGATACCGGTACCGAAGGCCGTAATCATCGCCCGAATTTCTTCATTGCTCAAAATCTTGTCCAAGCGAGCTTTTTCGACATTGATGATCTTACCGCGCAAGGGCAAAATTGCTTGGAAACGACGATCCCGACCGGACTTGGCAGAACCGCCGGCGGAGTCCCCTTCGACCAGGTAAATCTCGGTCATTTGGGCATCTTTTTCGGAGCAATCGGCCAATTTTCCCGGCAAACTGGATACTTCCAAAGCATTTTTCCGACGGGTCAACTCTCTGGCTTTGCGTGCAGCTTCTCTGGCACGACCGGCGACGATTGCTTTCTCAATAATTTTCTTGCCGTCGGCCGGATGTTCTTCCAAATAAACACGCAAACCTTCGGAAACGATATTATCCACGATACCTTTGACTTCGCTGTTCCCCAATTTGGATTTGACCTGTCCTTCAAATTGAGGCTGAGGAACTTTTACACTGATAACACAAGTCAAGCCTTCGCGTACATCATCACCGGAAAGATTTTCTTCATTTTCCTTGATAATGCCCACTTTTCTACCGTAATCATTGATGGTACGAGTCAATGCAGCCCGGAAACCGGATAAATGGGTGCCCCCTTCAATGGTATTGATATTGTTGGCAAAGGTAAAAATATTTTCATTGTAGCCGGCATGGTATTGCATGGCAATATCTACAATAACGCCGTCCTTGATCCCTTCAAAATCGATGACATTGGGATGCAGAATATCTTTATTGGTATTCAAATACTCCACAAAAGAAGACAGACCACCTTCGAAATGGTAGACTTCCTCTTTTTCTTTGCCGGGTCGTTCATCGCGTAAAGTAATGGCTAGACCTTTATTCAAAAAGGCCAACTCTTTAAATCGATTGGATAGCGTTTCAAAGGAAAAAGTCGTCGTTTCGAAAATTTCGTCATCCGGTAAAAACGTAACCATGGTACCGGTATCTTCCACATGTCCGAATGAACGCAAAGGAGAATCGATATGTCCTCGCATAAAGGAAATTTCATGCTCTTTTCCATCGCGATGAACATTTACCTTCATTCTCTTGGACAAGGCATTGACGACGGAAACCCCAACCCCATGCAAACCGCCGGAAATAGGATAACCGCCACCATCAAATTTGCCGCCGGCATGAAGCACGGTCAAGACGACTTCAATGGCCGGTTTACCGGTCTTATGCATATCTACCGGAATACCTCGGCCATTATCTTGGACGGTAACGCTATTATCTGCATGAATGGTAACTTCTATATGGGTACAATATCCGGCTAAGGCCTCATCGATACTGTTATCGACTACTTCGTATACTAGATGATGTAATCCTTTGACGGATGTATCACCTATGTACATCCCCGGTCGTTTGCGAACGGCTTCCAAGCCTTCTAAAACCTGTATCGCCTCTGCACCATACTGATTTTTTTTCTCTTCTGTCATAAACGGCCTCTTTCATAAATAATTTGATACCTGTTTCTATTATACTATATATTGATTTTTTTATTAAGTACTTCATACTGAAAAAAGTAAAATTTCTGCTTTTTAAGCATTTTTTCTCTTTCAGATACTTCTTTCATGTTGAATACAAAAATAAAAAGGAAATTATATAAATTTCCTTTTTATTTCATTTCTCATTTTTCTGCTTATCTGTGTGACGTTTGAATTTGGCAATAATATTGTCCCGATGTTCTACCGAGATATCCGGATTCCGAGTCAAAAGTTTCACAATCAACCATTTTTCTTCTTCCGTTTCCAAGCAATAATAAATATGATCCAAAATACGAGCAATTAAATAATTACGAGAGTCATAATATTCTTTTTCCGTACAAGGCTCCGGAATAAAAAAGTTTTCTTTGGTCGGAGAAAACGAAGTGTCCACTATGATACTTTGTAATTTCTTTTCCAACTCCTCAAAAGTAATACTCGGATTTGCCAAGATCGCTTGCAAGATCATCGCTTCTCTATATTTTTCTTTTTGCAAAGCACAAGTAATACACAGCTGATCTTCACTATCCGTAAGAGTTGCACAGCGAGTGCACGGCAGCCAACCATTGATCCTTTTTTCCTTATTTATCTTTTGCGCAGCCTGTTGTAAATTCTCCAGGCTTTTTTTCAATTCCGAAGATGGAATAAATTGATTTCTGACTTTTATTTTTGAAATTTCTTCCGGACTTAATTCAGCTTTTTGCCAAATTTTTTCAGTTTTCGATGGTTCCTTATTTTTTTTCGATTTCCTTTGACTCGTCAAAAAATTGATTTCTTTTATTTCTTGTTGCGGAAATTTTTCCCGGATCCTTTTTTTGATTGTATTTCGAGTAATAAAAAGTTGGTTCATCCATACGGAATTATCCGTCTTTACAGTTACTATTCCATCTTCCCAATTGGCTACAAAAGATTTTTCAGCCAATAAAGATCCCACTATATTTTCCCATTCTTTCTTGAGACGAAATAATATGTAACGCGGATGATTTTCAAATTTTTGCAAAATATCATGTAACTCGACAGTCGGTTTACTCAGTTTATTTCTTTTTTCTTCCGTATGATCCATCTTCATATTTTTTCCATCGCCCGAATATCGGCCTCTTTGACTTTTATCGACTCCGGTAAGTAAGAAGCAGTCATAATCAATTGAATCTCGTGGTTTTTCGTCCAGGCAAGTAATGCCTCTTGGCGTTGCGGATCCAATTCACTGAGAACATCATCCAAAAGGAGCACCGGCATCTCTCCAATATGCTCTTGCAAAAAGTCTATCTCGCTCATCTTTACTGCCAAGACAGCCAGACGCTGTTCTCCTTGCGAACCATACTTGGATAAATCCACATCATCATGATAAAAAACGAAATCGGCTCGATGTGGTCCTACCGAAGTATAACCATACAAACTATCTCTTTCTCTATACTTCTTCAATAATTGCAAGTAATAGTCTTCGCTATTTTCATTTTCACGAGCATATGGACGAATGTATTCCAATTTGACTTTCAATTTTTCTTGCGTCAATTCTTCCATCATCTTATGCAGACGATGATTCCAGACTTCAAAAGCTTGCAATCGTTCTTCCGTTAAATAAACGGATAAGTTTGCCAATTGCTCATCCCACGGATCAATTTCGTTGACTCGATTTTCTTTGAGCAAAGTATTGCGATGTCGAATAATCCGATTGTATTGCAATAATGAATCATAATAAGTCGGATTGGCTCTCGACAAACACAAATCGATAAATCTTCTTCTTTTCTGTGGTGCTCCCTTGATCAATTCCAAGTCATCCGGCCCGAAAAAAACGGTTTGTAATGTATGAACCAATTCTTTTTGCCGAATCGGTGTACTATTCAATTCCACTTTTTTCATAGAGTTGGCATGCAGCTCTATGCGGATTTGTTGAGATGTTTCACGTCGACGAAAACCGACACGCACAGATGCACTATCGGTACCTCTCCGAATCATGTATTGGTCATGCGTAGTCCGTGGAGATCTTCCCACTGAGGATAGGTAAAGAGCTTCCAATATATTGGTTTTGCCCGTACCGTTATTTCCGTAAAATAAAGTCACTAAAGATGAAAAATCGATTTCTTTATTTTCATAATTTCTGAAATTGGTTAAACCCAAGTGTTCAATTTTCATTTTGTTTCACAATAACAAAACTTCCCGCATCGGGTATATCCACGCGATCACCGGGTTTCAATTTTTTACGAATCACTTGGCAGGACTCTCCATTGACCCAGATATCTCCTTCTAAAATCATTCTCTTGGCTTCTCCACCGCTGGCGGCCAATCCTTCATACTTCAATAATTGATCCAACGCAATTTCTTCAGTATGAATTTCGATTTCTTTCATCTCAATTACCTCTCATCGGAGTGACGACATACTTGTACAAAGTATCAAATTCCTGTTCTACCAACATGGGGCCATTTTTCAAAATATTCATGGTTACTTTATCCCCCGTGGAATGTTTGAGAATATCCAGGAGATAAGAACAATTGAATACGATAGCTAACTCTTCTCCTTGGTAATCACAAGGAATAGTGTCTTCAATGCTGCCCATATCCGAACTGTTGACACTCAGTTGCAGTTGATTTGCTCCCCATTTCATATTGACCGTTCGGTACGTCATATTGCGGGCAATCAAATCCGCTCTATCCAAAGCAGCGGTCAACTCTTTGCGGTCCAAGGTGGCTTTTGCATCGAAGCGCGGCGGGAAAACACGACGATAATCAGGAAATTCTCCTTCGATTAAATTCGCCACAAAATATATATTGGCAAAAGCAAAACTGATATTGCCGCGATACCAATTCAAAGTAACCGGAACACTTTCTTCCGTAGGCAGGAGACGAACCGCTTCCGCCAATACTTTTTCCGGAATGATGACACTGACCTTTTTGTCTACCGAATCGGCAAGGCTGACTTCTTTGCAAGCCAAGCGATGAGTATCGGTAGCAATCATACGTGCGGAATTTCCTTCCACTTCCAAGAGAATTCCGCTAAAAATAGGTCGCAGTCCTTCGTTACCGACAGCAAAACGAACTTGTTGGTACATATCGCGAATTTGGTCGGAAGGAAGTGTAATTCCCTGAGTACTGTCCAAAATTTCCAAAAGACTATATTCATTAGCCACACCGATAACAACTTCATTTTCACTTCGACCGGCTTGTACATGAAGCATATTCTTATCATTAGTAGATAAAGTAATATCTTCACCGGGAAGTTTTTTGATTAATTCCGGCAAGTAAGAAGTCATTACCAAGACTTCACCCGGTTCAATAACTTCTCCCGGTGCTTGAATACGAATGGACATCTGATAATCAGTCGCTTGAATTTCCAAGCTGTCTTTATATGCAGAAAGTAAAATACCTGCATAGGCATTATTGGAAACTTTGGGTGCCGCAATACGACTGACGGAGTCCAATGCTTTCTTTAAAGTTTGAGCTTTCATATTGATTTTCATAGTACCCTCCTCGGATAAAACAATCAGTTAAATGAATTCGTTTAGAATAGTAGAAGTAGTAGTAGTGTTGGTGGATAAAGTGGATAACTATGGGGAATACTTATTTTTCAATCTTTTTTTGCTAGGTATAAGTTTGTGCATAAGTACGTCTTTTTTCCGCAGTATTCAACTTCTCCTAAGAATAGTGAATAACAGTTTCAGTTATCCACTGATTATCCACTACTTATTTACCGGTTTTTATTGTAGGCGTGATTTGATTTCTTTTATATTTTCTTTCAAATTATAGTCCTGTGCCATTTCGGTATAGATTTTTTCGTAGGCATATAAGACTGTTGTATGATCTCGATTGAATAATTTACCTATTTGGGAAAAAGGAAGATCCAACATTTCTCGACAAAGAAACATGGCAATTTGTCGTGGATAGGCAATATTTTTCGGTCGAGATTTGCCGACTAATTTATCATACTTGATTTTATAAAAGGCTGCCACTTCACTTAAAATCATATCGGCACTCAAGATAGGCTTGGATAATTTCGGCAAGCGATCTGCCAGTATTTCACGGACCATATCCAATGTAATCGGTTTGGATTGCATGGAAGAAAAAGTATAAATAGTAGTAAAAATACCTTCCAAATGACGGAAATTTTCATCAAAGTTTTCAGCAATGAATTTGACTACATCCCAGGATAAATCCAGATTCTCCTGCAGTGCGCAGTTTTTCAAATAGGCACAACGCATTTCAAAATCGGAAGGTTTGATTTCCACTACCAATCCGGATTGGAATCGGGAAATCAATCTTTCTTCCAAATTCCTCATGTTTTCCGGCAAGCGATCACAAGTCATGACGATTTGTTTTTGATGATTCAACAGCTCATTGAAAGTATGGAAAAATTCAATTTTCGTTGTTTCTTTTCCACCTTCTCCAAAAAATTGGACATCGTCGATCAGAATATAATCGACAGTCCGATACTTTTCTCGAAAAGCACGATTATAATCCAAGCGATTTTGTTGGAGAGAAGAAATGAAATTAATCAGAAAGTCTTCGCTGCTTAAAAAGACAATATTTTTCTCCGGAGTATGCTGTCTCACATAGTTACAAATAGCATGCATCAAATGAGTTTTACCCAAACCGGAAGGGCCATAGATAAATAAAGGATTTTGACGTTGGGCCGGGTTTTGAGCGACTGACATCGCTGCTGCTTTTGCCATGTGATTGGAATTACCGACGATGAAGTTGTCAAAAGTATATTGTTCATTGAAAGGAATATGTTTCCAATGAGTATGATTTTCAAAACTTTGTGATTCTGAAATCGGTGTTGTGGGAATATTTTTTTCCACAACGGGTGTGAGATCGGGAATCGGAACTTCAGGTAAAGTAAAAGAAGAAGTTTGTTGCGACATTTCTTTTAAAGAAGGAGAAGTTCTCGGTAAGTGATCATCATATTTTTCCGTTGGTTGAGATAAGACATTTTCATTATTTTGAGGCAATGTAATGTGAATATGCGCGGTAGTTCCTAAAATAGAGGAACAGGCATTTGTCAATTCATCTAACAAATTGCTTTCCAGCCAAGTCTTCAAAAAAGGTTTGGCGACATGAATTACTAATGTATTATCCTGCAACTGGACAGGCAAGACATTGGCCATCAGCCAATCTACCATGTCTTGAGATAATTGTTGTTTGAGAAGATTGAGTACTTGTTCCCAAATATCAAAAATATTGTTCATAACCCGCTTCCTATCCCTGTAGATAACTGTGTAAAAACTACGAAAAATCAGTCATTTATAAAAAGTGGAAAAGTGTATAACTATGTGAATAACTGTGGATAAATCAGAAATTTAACATATTCATTTTAGCAGATATCCACAGAAATTGGAATATTGTAGGCAATGACAATCTATAGATATAATCCAATATTTATGGAGAAAAAGATATTGAAAAAGCAAGAAAAAAGAGCCTATTTCACAAAAGAAATAGACTCTTGAAAGATTTATTTTTTCACTACCAAGGTATATGCCCATCCGATAATGAGGCCGACTACGGCAAATGAAATCCAACCGAGACCGAAATCAAATAAAGGAAGTGTAGATTTCATCCAAGCAGTCATGTCCGCTACATCGTAACCGGCAGTATGCAAACCATCATACAACGAAGGAATCAAAGTAAAGAGGATGGTTGTAAAATACACGGCTTGACGATGATGGAAAAGCGGCGACAAGAAAGTCAAAGCAATGAGCACCATGGTCAATGGATACAAGAACATCAACACGGGAATGGCAGCCGAAATAATTGTGGAAAGACCGAACATTCCGATAAATCCGGAAACAACTGCAAAAACCGTTACCCATTGACGATAGGACAATGCCGGGATCAACTCATTGAAATAAGCTCCGCAAGAAGAAATCAGACCGATACTGGTTGTCAAGCAAGCCAATAAAACAATGAAGGCCAAAATGACAGCACCGGGAGCTCCGAAATAATGTTGAGTAGAAAGAGAAAGAACGGGAGCACCGGTATCTTGCAAACCGATAGCAGAAACGCTGGTAGCACCGATATTACCGATAAAGATGTATACGACCGCCAAACATACTGCGGCAATCAAGCCCGATTTTAAAGTAACTCCGGCAATTTCTTTTTCCAATTTCGCACCGTATTGTTTGGCCGATTGGATGATCAAGATACCGAACACCAAGGAAGCCAATGCGTCCATCGTATTATATCCATCCAAGAAACCCTGTGCATAAGCCATACCTGTGCCGGCATAGGATTTTGTAGGCTCTTGCGGTACACCTAACGGAGAAAGAATGGATTGGACGATCAGGACACCCAAGAAAAATAAAAGTGCAGGCGTCAGAACTTTACCGATACGGCCGACCAATTTATTCGGAGAAATAGAGAACCACCATGAAATAATAAAGAAAATGGCAAGGAAAATATATAACTCCATGCTACCCGCAGCTTCACCTAAAAATGGTTTGATGCCGATTTCATAAGAAACGGTTCCTGTACGGGGAATAGCAAAAAATGGTCCAATAGTTAAATACAATAATACCGTGAAAAATACCCCATATGCAGGATGAACTCGTCCGGCCAATTCCTGCAAATCTTTGCTACCGGAATAACCGATCGCGATAACACCCAACAAAGGCAAACCTACGCCGGTAAAAAGAAATCCGGTAATGGCTTCTGTAAAGTGAGTGCCTGCATTTTGTCCAAGTGATGCCGGGAAAATAAGGTTGCCCGCACCGAAGAACAAAGCAAATAACATAAGACCTATAGAAATATAGGCGGAACGGGAAATTTTAGTTTCCATCTAAATAACCTCCTTTTTGTATATTGTTCAATATTATAAAGGAATCTCTAGAATACTGCAAGAAAAAATTGAATTTATTTTATTTCTATGTAAAAAAGTAAAAGCCTTTCATATATCGCCATCGTCAAAGTTTGACACCCTGATTTTTTTTCAATATAATTACTATGTTATGGTGTAAGTTGGACGGGGAAACCCGTTTCTATAAAAGGAGGTGTCAACTGATGAAACGTACGTATCAGCCGAATGTATTATGGCGTAAGAAAACCCACGGCTTTCGTGAACGTATGAAAACGAAAGGCGGCCGCATGGTTTTGAAAAGAAGAAGACTCAAGGGTAGAAAAAAAATATCCGCCTAATGGAGGCGACAACCGGAACTTGGCCTCTGCCAAGTTCTTGGTGTCTAAAGGTGGAGGGTGTTATGCAGGATTTGAAAAAAGAGTACAGGCTTCGTGAAAACTTTGAGTTTCGGCAAGTATATCGCCGAGGCAGATCCACGCCCGGAAAAAGAATTATTCTGTACAAATTACCCGTGCCGGACCAACCGACTCGGATTGGATTTGTAACCGGTAAAAAAGTAGGAAGTGCCGTACAACGAAATCGTGCACGACGCTTAATGAGAGAAGTGTATCGCCGTCATCGGAATCGGATTGCAGATGGTTATCTCTTGGTTTTGATAGGTAGAGCGCCATTGGCAGCATCATCATATTGGGAAGCAGAACGAGAAATTCTGCAAGTATGCAAAAGGGCTAAGATACTGACATGATAAAAAACTTTTTATTATGGTTGATAGATTGTTATCGCAAGTACTTATCTCCTTTAAAACCACCATGTTGCAGATTTACTCCCACTTGTAGCGCATATGCAGCAGAAGCTATTGCTG
>JAEZZT010000128.1 GCA_023418435.1 Bacillota bacterium
GGACTATGTCGTATATGCCGACTCGCCGTTGTTGAAAGACTATACCACGGAGGGATATACGGCGGTGGTAGCGGACATTGTACGGAAGTATCAGCCGAATGCATTGTTCATCGGAGCCACCAACAACGGTCGTGATTTGGCACCCCGTTTATCTGCGCGTTTGCAATTGGGCGTGACGGCGGACTGTACGCAATTGAGTGCGGAGGCCGATAGCGGACTGCTGATCTGGACGAGACCGGCCCTGGGAGGCAATATTTTGGCGGAAATCATTTGTCCGGAACATCGGCCTCAGATGGGAACCGTTCGCCCCAATGTCTTCCCGCGTCCGCAATTCGATGCTGCTCGCAGGGGAAAAGTGATTCCTCATCCGGTGACCTTGTCGGCCCAAGACATACGCACCAAAATCGTGCGTTTTGACGCGGTGCAACAGGATGAAATCAATTTGGAGGAAGCGGAAATCATCATCGGCGGCGGTCGTGGTATGGGTTCCGTAGAAGGTTTTGCCAAACTGCATGTGCTGGCACATTTATTGGGCGGTACGGTGGCCGCTTCTCGGGCTGCCGTGGATGCAGGTTGGGCGCCTTCGATTCATCAGGTCGGCCAAACCGGTAAAAATGTGGGACCGAAGATTTATTTCGCTTTCGGTATATCCGGAGCGATTCAACATATGGCAGGTGTCAGCGGTTCGGATGTCGTGATTGCCATCAATCGCGACCCGTCCGCGCCTATTTTCCAAGTGGCGGATTACGGTCTGGTAGGAGATGTGCATGAGATCCTGGACTGTATGATTGCAGACCTGCAAGCGAAAGGAAGAGCAAGATGACTTTGAATGTCGGCGATAAAAGGACGAAAATCGTTTGTACCATTGGTCCGGGAACGGATCAAGCCGGAGTTTTGGAGCGCATGATAGCAGCCGGTATGAATGTGGCACGTTTCAATTTTTCTCACGGCATGCATCGTGAGCATGCGCAACGGATGCAACAAGTCAAAGATGCGGCCGCTACGTTGGCCACTCCCGTCGCTCTTTTATTGGATACGAAAGGTCCGGAGATGCGACTCGGAACTTTTCGCCATGGCCAAGTGGAGCTGCGAGAAGGGCAGGCATTCTCGCTGTATGCCGATGAACGGGAGGGGACGGAAGAAGGGGTCACCATCAGTTATCCGGAACTTTGGAAACAGGTACAACCGGGACAAACTATACTGCTTTCGGACGGTTTGATTCGCCTGCTCGTCAAACAATCTTCCGCCGGTGTCATCGAGACGGAAGTGGAAAATTCGGGTGTGATCGGCGATCGTAAACGAGTGGCGTGTCCGGCCTTGCCGATTCTCTTACCTGCGCTTTCCGAACAGGATCGAGCGGATATTCTTTTCGGGATCGAGCAGGATATTGATTATATTGCAGCCTCATTCGTTCAACGTCCGGAAGATGTGGTCGAAATCAAGCAATTTTTGGAAAGCCATGGCGCGGCTCATATTCGCGTCATCGCCAAAATTGAAAATGAAGAGGGGATCCGAAATTTAGCTCCGATTTTACAAATTGCGGATGGATTGATGGTCGCTCGGGGGGATTTGGGCGTTGAAATTCCGCCGGAAAAAGTCCCCATTTTGCAAAAAGAAATGATTCGTTTATGCAATCACTTGGGCAAGCCGGTCATCACGGCAACGCAGATGTTGGAGTCGATGATCCAAAACCCACGCCCCACGCGAGCGGAAACCAGCGATATCGCCAATGCGATTCTCGATGGTACGGATGCGATTATGCTGAGCGGTGAAACGGCCAATGGCAAGTATCCGGTAGCGGCGGTGGAAACAATGCTGAAGGTAGCTTTGTCCGTAGAAAACAGTGATATGTATCGGCATCGTTTGCGGGAAGCCATACCGGACAACACGGTGACGACCGAGGCGATCAGTCATTCTACGGTGTCCATTGCGGAGGCGTTGAAAGCGAAAGCGATTTTGACCTCGAGCGAATCGGGGCGTACGGCGCTAACGGTTTCCAAGTATCGGCCGCATTGTCCCATTGTGATGATTTCGCCGCATACTCGTACATTGCGCCGAGCCGCATTGTACTGGGGAGTGATGCCGATTCTCGGTGAGGCCACGGAAAATTCGGACAAGATGGTGGAAAACGCCATGCAAAGTGCCATGGAAGCCGGAGTAGTTCGGCATGGCGACTTGGCGGTGATTACCGCGGGCGTTCCCTCCGGTCGAGAAGGAAGCACGAATATGATTCGCGTACAAGTGGCGGGACAGGCATTGGTCAAAGGCACGGGTATGGGAAATGGCCGGGCGGTAGGACGAGTTACCTTGGCGACGCCCGAAAACATTCAAGCTTTCAGCGAAGGGAATATTTTGGTTCTCGACGAATGGCAGGAAGAGTGGCAGGAGTATGCCCGGCTGGCAGGGGGAGTTGTTGCGGAAGAACAAGGCCTGACATGTGCATCCGCCATTGTCGGACTATCCCTGGGGATCCCCACCATCGTGGGTGTGGAGAGTGCGATGGCTACTTTTGCCGATAGTGAATTGATTACGGTGGATGCCGTGCGAGGAATGGTATTTCGCGGTGAAGTGAATGCACGCTGATTTTGACATTCTCAAATAAGGCTCGTATAATACACAAGAAGGGGGAGCAATATGGAAGAATTGAAAATAGGCAGTGTAGCACCCGAGTTTGCGTTGCCTGCAGATGATGGGACTATCGTGACCTCAGAAGGTTTGCGAGGCCAACGTTATATTTTGTATTTTTATCCGAAAAATCAGACTCCCGGTTGTACTTTGGAGGCGCAAAACTTTCGTCAACACGCCGAGGAATTTCGTAAGGCAGGATATGCGATATTCGGTGTCAGTAGAGACTCCGTCGAGTCGCATTGCCGATTCCGAGACAAAGAAGATCTCAATTTCCGCCTTTTGAGCGATGAAGAAGGCGTGCTCTGCAATGCATATGATGTGATGCGGCGCATATTGAAAGTGATTCCGGCGATTCAGCGCAGTACTTTTGTCATTGACGAAGAGGGCAAGATTACGCATATTTATCGTGACGTAACTGCCAAAGGCCATGTACAGCAATTGCTGAAGGATTTACATATAGGAGGATGACCGTGGAAAAAAAGGTAGCATTTTACAATCATGAATTTACGACTTTGGACCAAATCAAGATCGATCCCTTGGATCGCGGCTATGTATTCGGCGATGGAGTCTATGAAGTTACGAAAATACATCAAGGAAAATGCTTTGCACTTTCCTATCATTTGGACCGCTTGTATCGTTCGTTGCGTTTGATGAAGATACCGGCAACGATGGCACCGGATGAATTGACGGAAATTCATGATGTGTTGGTAGAAGAAAGCGGCGTACAGAACGGTAATGTGTACTTGCAGATTACCCGTGGTACCGCACCGCGTACCCATGTTTTCCCGGAACATACCGTGCCCAATATTCTGATGTATGTCAGTGAAGACAATCCGCATAAAAAAGAATTGGCGGAAACGGGGGCCAATGTCATTACCATCGATGACATTCGTTGGTATCATTGCGATATTAAGAGCTTGAATTTGATCCCCAACACATTGGGGGCAGAACAGGCCAAAAAGAAAGGTTGCAGTGAGGCATTCCAATTCCGAGGTGATATCCTGACGGAAGGCACCAGCTCCAATGCATTTATGGTTCGTGACGGAATTATTTGGACGCGTCCGGCGGATGATTTTATTCTCAAAGGTATCACTCGTCAATTGGTACTCAGCAAAGTAGCTCCAAGTTGTGGCGTGACCGTGATTGAAAAAGAAATCGATCGTGAGTTCCTGGCAAAAGCGGAAGAAGTTTTTTATACCAGTACTACCGCGGGCATTATACCCGTGCTGAAAATTGACGGACAAACGGTCGGCAACGGAGAACCGGGGCCGATTGTACGC
>JAEZZT010000017.1 GCA_023418435.1 Bacillota bacterium
TCCGCGATTTCAGGACGTACTTTCGATGAATTGGCGGTATATTATGAAGGTCAAGGTTACGGTACGCTGAAGAAAGATGTGGCGGATCTTGTCGTCGGTGCATTGCAACCGATTCGCGAGCGTTATCATGAATTGGTCGGCAGTCCGGAGTTGGCAGAGATACTCGCCGAGGGTGCTGTCAAAGCTCATGCGAAGGCCGCAGTGACGTACGCAAAAGTTTGTGAGGTAATGGGCTTACAACGCTAAGGTACATTCTATTGTAAGAATAGAGAAGGCTTACTACTGTGAAAGTAGTAGGCCTTTTTATGTGGAAAAACATGAACTTGCGAAATCAAAGGTGGGGGAATGTAGTAAGTGCGCAAGGCAAATTTCAAAAGTAGAAAGGAGAAATGATGAGTAGAAAAGATTGGCTACAACTATTGATTTGGGCGTTGTCCGAGTTGCTTCGTCGTTTATTGGGTGAGTTGAATCGTGAGCGTGAGATATCGTACCAATTGGACGGAGATATGGATCATGCAGCTGTTCATTAATCCCGGACATGCTCCGCACGGGAGACCGGATCCCGGAGCCGTGGCGGCGGATGGCACACAGGAGGCCGTGCTGGTGCGAGAGATTGCCGAGGCGACGGCGGAAAGGTGTCGAGCTGCCGGAATCAGCGTGGCGGTGGAGCAGTATGATGATTTGGACTATGTGGTAGCGTTGGCCAATGAGCAGGGCGCGGATCTCTTCCTGTCCTATCATGCGAATGCAGCCAAAAACAGCACTGCATTCGGAGCCGAGGTGTATGTCCATCCCGAGGCCGGTGAGGCGGCTCGTGCATTTGCCGAGCGGATAGTGGCCCAAGCTCGAGCGGCTCATTGGCCGGTTCGATGTTCAACAACTCACGGATATAAGGAGGCGAATTTTCAAGTGTTGAGGGAGACCCGGATGCCGGCGGTGTTGCTGGAGGTTGGATTTTTGAGTCATCCGCAGGAGTTAAGGCGTTTGCAGGAGTATGGAGCGGATCTGTGGGCGGATATTTTGGTAAAAGCGGTGATTTGAGGAAAGAAATTTAATTTATTGGGAAAATTTGCCTTGCGCAATGGAATGAGTCGGAATGTATGTAGTGAAAGGAGGTGAGATGATGGCAGTACAGAAGGAAGTAGTTGATCGCAAGTTGCAATTGCGCTTGCAAAAGGCGGAGGAAGATGGCGGAAGCAAGTTTACCAATATTGCGTTCCCGCGTGTTTCCGTGGAGGCTAGCGATGATGCGGTATACGCAGCCGGCAAGGCGTTGGCCGGCTTGCAGGAATTGCCGCTTGCTCGAGTCGCCAGCATGCAGACCGTCGTTTATAGCGACGCAGAATAACGGAAGTCCAGCGTAGTAGAAAGGAGGTGAGATGATGGAGACGAGAACTTTGCAAATGCAGTTTCAATGTGGAGAACGCACGGCGAACGTGACATTGCGCAATCCGCGGGCTGATTTGACAGCCGCGGCCGTGCAGGCTGTCGGTGACGAGTTGGCGGCGAAGCAAGTCTTCGCCGGTGAGAACGGAGTCTACGGACCGTACCTGAAGGCGCTGATGGTACAGCGCATCGTGACCGAGTTGGAATAGGATGAAAGCAAAAAAGACCGCACAGAATGGAATCTGTGCGGTCTTTTTGCGTGCGCGGAATTATTCGGCAACCACGGTTTCAACCGGTGGGGATGCGACGAATTTGGCGTCCGGATTGCGCTCGTAGAGCCAATTCGTTTGCCATTCGTTTGCCAAGAGGATGACGGGACGATTGCGATTGTCGTAGACAATCATCGAAGTCCCAAGTCCGGTGAGTTTATCCGGCGTCGTATTGAGCACCCACCGTGCTACCGTGTACGGTAGCGGTGTTAACTCGACCGTGACATTGTATTCGTTTTGCAGCCGGTATTGCAACACTTCCCATTGCAATTGTCCAACAGCCCCGATAATAAAGGACTCACGGCCGTCGCCCTGCGTGTAAATCTGCACGGCCCCCTCCTGAGCGAGTTGCGTCATGCCTTTGAGGAATTGTTTTCGCTTCAAGCTGTCTTTGGCGGAGACACGGGCAAAGAGTTCCGGCGGAAAGACCGGAAAATCCGAATACGTTACCGGATGTTTCTCGTTGCAGAGCGTATCGCCAACGCCCATCGTGCCGGGATCAAAAACACCGATGATATCTCCCGGATATGCGTCCTCGATAATGGTTCGTTCCGTAGCCAAGAATTGTTGCGGTTGAGAAAGACGTACACTCTTACCGGATTGGCGATGCAAGACGCTCATGCCTTTCTCGAATTTTCCGGAACAAATTCGCATGAATACGATACGATCGTGATGTTTGGGGTCCATATTGGCCTGAATCTTGAAGACAAAGGCGGAAAAGTTCTTGTCCGTCGGTTCGACAGAACCTTCCTCTGCAATACGGGGCATCGGCGGCGGTGCCAACTGCAAGAAACTTTCCAAGAAAGTTTGAACGCCGAAGTTGGTCATGGCCGAGCCGAAATACATCGGCGACAACTGTCCTTTGGCAACCTTGTCGGCATCAAAGGGATCGCCTGCGATGTCGAGCAGCTCGATGTCTTCCTCCAACTGCGCCAGAATGGTTTCGCCCAATAACTCACGTATATGTTCGTCCTGACGAGAACCGGAGATTACCTCCAATTTCTTCTGGCCATGATCGCCCGCTTTGTTGAACAGATGAATGGTGTCCGTGGCCCGGTCATAAATACCTTGGTACTGGCCATTCACACCGACCGGCCAATTCAAAGGACAAGTGCGGATGCCGAGATTGTTCTCGATTTCCTCCATGAGATCGAATGGATTGCGCCCGAAATGGTCGATCTTGTTGACGAAAGTAAAAATCGGAATGCCACGCTCACTACAAACTCGGAAAAGCTTTTCCGTTTGTGCTTCGACGCCCTTGGCGACGTCAATCAACATGACTGCGCTATCGGCCGCCATTAAAGTACGATAGGTATCCTCGGAAAAGTCTTGGTGACCGGGGGTATCCAAAATATTGACACGATGGCCGTCATAGTCGAATTGCAATACGGAGCTGGTGACCGAGATACCGCGTTGCGTTTCGATCTCCATCCAGTCGGAAACGGCATGGCGAGCGGTCTTGCGTGCTTTGACGGAGCCGGCCAGATGGATAGCTCCTCCGTAGAGCAGTAATTTTTCTGTCAAGGTGGTTTTACCGGCATCCGGGTGAGAGATGATGGCAAATGTCCGCCTTCTTTCTATTTCTTGTTCGAATTGCATATTTTCACTCCTTATCTTTGCAATTATAGCACAGGCCAGCACTCAACGTGACTTATTTTAAAAAATAACTAAAACATTAAGAATGAATCGCAAAAAGATTGACAGAGTTCTGACAAAAGTATAAAATAATTTTGAAAATCGAGAACTTTAGTTGTCGATTATATTGGCGTGGTCGAAGAAGAAGTTGGGAAACAGGTGCAAATCCTGTGCTGTCACGCAGCCGTAATGTGGAGTGAACCTTAACGAGCCACTGGGGAACATGGATACCGGGAAGGCAAGGGGAACGCAGAAGCAGAGTCGGAAGACCGATTCGACCAAGGGGAATCATATTCTGCGAACGACGGAATACCGCACAGGCTTTTTTGCGTTCGCAAAAAAGTTTTTTTTATTCTTCACCGCCAATAAATATCAATGAGGAGGTTCTGGTAAGGCAATATCGAAGGAGAGATATTGAAGGGCAATGAATTTCCCTTAGCACTTATTTTCGATTTCATTTATTTATACCGGAACAAGAGAAGCAACTTTGGAGGAGAGATTTATGAGGAAAATGAAAAGGGTAACTATTTTGGCAGCTGTACTCGCTGCATCAGCAAATTTTGTAGGAGTGCAGGCTGCATTTGATGAGAACTTGACTAATTACACTTTGGATGCCGTGGTTGTAGAAGCGGATCGCACACAAACGAAATTTGGTGACACCATTACTGAACAGTCTTACTATCGTACGGGTGGAGATGTGAAAGTCATCACTCGTGAAGAAATTGAAAAACGCCATTATACAGATTTGACCGAAGCGATTAAACGCATTCCGGGGGTTACATTCCAAAACCCAGGCTATCGTGGCGGTGAGTATGGATACTCCGCTTATAATGATAGTTTAGCGATCAATGGAGACTCTCGTGTAGTTGTACTTGTTGATGGTAGAAGGATAGATAATGGGGTCAGCAATCGATACGGTAGCTCGGTTTATGGCGGTACTCAGACTATGGTCAATTTGGATCAAGCCATTGATATGAATCAAGTAGAAAAGATTGAAGTTATCAAAGGTCCTGGTGCTTCTGCTTATGGATCTGATGCAACAGGTGGGGTCATCAATATTATTACTCGCAAAGGTGGAGATGACCATGTGGGAACATTGGATATTTCTACTGGGTCGTGGAAACAGCATAATTATGCGTTAACCTACTCCGGTAGTGGCGGTGAAGATAAATCTTGGAAATACTTCCTTTCTTTGGCGCGCAAAATGGCAGATGATAGCCGCTATCACGATGGGCTTACTGATAAAGACTATGCTTATAAGGGTACTCACTTTAAAGAAGAAAGTGCCAGTGTTCGTATTGATAAAGAAATTAATGAAAAGCAAAGTTTGAGATTTTGGTACAATCACCAAAATGGTAAAGACGGTTATCCGATTACCGCTCGAGATTACAGATACTGGAGTCCAGAAGATTGGCAACGCATTATTGAAAGAACCACACGTCCTGGTGGATTTGGCAATGGGGATAATCCAGGTTATCGCAATTTGTTTTCGTTAGATGCCTTAAGTGGATCATACAATGCGTATCGTCATAATGATTGGGATTTGACCTTTGTATTTGATAAACAAAATAATGTAGAAAGTTTTGTCAAAGTATATGATCAATCTCATTTATATTGGGGAGTAGATCGCTATCCGAGTTGGGTTCTTCCTGATGGTAGTTATGTACCTTTCCCAGATAGTGAGGAATGGCCAGAATTTATTCGTAAGTATTATGAAGGTAGTAGTTTAGCACCGACTAGAACTCACTTAGAGAAAAACTCGGGGATTCAGTTACAATATGGAACGGAATTAGGTAAGCACGAAATTTTAGGCTCAGTAACTTTTGATAATTCTCGCTATGTTCGCGATAGCAAAGATCGTAATACTGGTGAATGGAATCAGACAAAATCGAAAAGAAAGACTATTTATGGATACTTGCAAGATAAAATTCATATAAATGAAAAATGGGACTTGACTCCATCTGTTCGCTATGTGCGTTATAGTGATATCACCAATGAAAATGGAAGCGGCGTTCTCAAAAATCATTCCATGAAGAGTACTTCATTTACGCCCTCTATTCATACACAATATCTGTTGGATGATACTTGGAGCGTATACTTAGGTTGGGATCAAATCTATCGTCCAATAAAAAATAGAGATTACACTGATGGCTTAAAATATGATAAAGTTATCAAAGATGAAACTGGTAATGTATGGACGATGGGAACGAATAAAAAGTTCGGTGATAAAACTGTTTTGGGAATCAATTATTCTTTGGTAAAAATGTCCAATGCAGTGACCGGATATCCTATTTGGGACAAAGATAAAGATAGATTTGTACAAATCCCAGTCAATGCGAAGAGAGATAAGTACTCGTTTAATGTTACTTTAGACCATCAATTGTCTGAAGACTGGAGTGTATCTCTGGCGTATACCCACTTAAAAGATAAATGGGCGGCTAAGCCTGGCGAGGACTTTGACCCGAATTTGGGTATGGATAAAACGACCAATGTGAACTACATGATCAATCGTTTACGGCCACAAAACCACTATACCTTAAACATTAACTATGACCATGGCAAAATTCACTCTGGTTTGTTAGTGAACTGGTATACCGGTATGAGTACAGAAGCTTTTACTAGCCGTCGTGCCTTGGTGCTAGATTGGAGTTTTGACTATGATGTGAATGCTCAATTGGGCGCTTATATTAAGGTCAATAACTTGACCAATGAAGCTTATGAAAATGCATATAGTGCATATAATGGAATTGGTGCTGCTCCACAGCCGGGACGCTCCATTATTGGTGGCGTACGATACAAATTCTAATAAACTATCATGAAACGTTTGGGAAGTACGATTATCCTCGGAGTATGGTTACTGTCCCTTGTCGGCTGCATGAGTTGGGAACGGGTCAGAGTGAGCTCTGACCCGATTTCCCATGTAGCGGAGACGAGGTATGAGTATGAAAAAGCGCCCGTGGTAATCGAGAATTTAAGCACGGATAATAAGAAAACGACATTCACGTACCAAAGACCGCCCAAGCGGGTAATCGCCGTTTGGCAAAACTCGATTGAGACGCTACTGGCTTTAGGCGTGGGCGATCGAATTGTTGCTGCTATGGGATTGCCGGATCGCAAGTATTTGCGCGAGGAATACCGAGCACAGTACGATAAGATCCACTACACCGGTTTGGAACTGTTGGATTTGGAAACGATCATGATGATGGAGCCGGATTTTATCTTGGGGTGGTATTCGACTTTTCAGGGGAAGTCGTTGCGGAGTACGGATTTTTGGCAACATCGAGGTGTCAATACGTACATTGCGACTTCATCCGCGCCGGCACCGATGGAGTTCAACTCCCAAATGCAACCGATTCGAGGCCGTCATCGCTTGCAGGAAGAGATGGATTATATCCGAGATTTGGGACGTATCTTTGATCGCAGCGTGAAGGCGGAGGAATTGGTCGGTGAGATGCAGCGGGAGATTCAAGTGGCGCAAGAACAGACTGCACATCTCAGTAAACGACCGAGAGCGCTGATTATGGAGTTTTTGGGCAAGGAAATCTCGGTGTACGGAGAGAGAACTTTAGCCGGCAATATGCTGCAAAGTTTGGGCGGCGAGTTGCTGGAGCCGGATGTCGATCGAATGAGTTTGGAACAGATTGTCGATCTGAATCCGGATGTCATCTTCTTGGTGGTAACGGAACAGCATTACGACAATGCCGATATATTTGTGAAACGAATCTACAATACGCCGGCATTGCAACATTTGCCCTGTGTGCAGGCACATCGCGTGTATGTAGTACCGTTGTATACCGTTTATGCACCGGGGGTCAGGGCTTTGGATGGTTTGAAGATTTTCTCGCGCGGTTTGTATCCGGATTTGCATCCGCAGCATGAAGGGTAGAGAGGAGCAAAAGATGCAGCGTTTTTTTAAGGAAACCGGCTACTTGTGGTTGTGCTTGATATTAGCCGGTATATTGGTGGCCGCACTCTTTTGGGGCTTGAGCATAGGCACGGTGCATTTGACTCAAGAGCAAATTTATCAGACGGTCATGGCGCAATTGAAGAGTGATACACCGATTGATGCCATCGGCAAAGGGCCCGTACATGATATTATCTGGCTGCTGCGCTTTCCACGCTTGATTTTGGCGGCTATCGTCGGTTGCGGTTTGGCGACTTGCGGTGTGGTGATGCAGTCCATTGTCAAGAACCCTCTGGCGGATCCCTATATTTTGGGAATTTCGTCCGGTGCTTCTTTGGGAGCCACGGCAGCGATTTTGTTGGGAATCGGGGCAGCTTTGGGTGAAAACTTTGTCGGTATTGCCGCATTCATCGGAGCTTTTGCTATTTCGTTAGGCGTACTTTTCATCTCCAACTTGGGCGGTCGGTCCAATGCGATGAAGTTGTTGTTGGCCGGAATGGCGTTGAGTGCCGTGTGCGGAGCTTTCTCGAGCTTTATTGTCTATTTTGCGAATAATAAGGAAGGCATGCAGACCATTGCCTATTGGATGATGGGGAGCATGGCGGGAGCAAAATGGGAAAACATTGCCGTGATTGCACCGATCGTTGTGTTGTCGACGGTGTTTTTCTGGACACAAAGCCGAATGTTGAATTTGATGTTGCTCGGTGACGAGACGGCAGTGACTTTGGGTACGGACTTGCACATTTATCGGCAGGGATATTTGTTGGTG
>JAEZZT010000037.1 GCA_023418435.1 Bacillota bacterium
GATAGGAAATACGGGCGGTCCAAAAACCTTCTTCCGCCGGCTGCAAATCGAGAATCTGTCCGGTCATTTCCTCGGCAAACCAAGTGCCGGTGACTAATTCATAAGGATATTCAATCGTCTGTTCGACAGCGATGCCATGAGCGACATCCTTGGCCGCTTCATAATCGACTGCCGGAAATTCATAGACCGCACTCCAACGCGGTAATTGTAAGTGTGACATAATTTCGCCTCCGCTATCTATCTTATCACGAAGGCGCTTTTCCGTCACGGAGAGAGGGAGGGATGTGCTATAATATTTGTATTAAGCGAGGATAAGGAGGTACAATATGGGAGTACAAACTCATTTCAAAAATCAAGTCTTGGAGAATGCCGGAGAACCGGTACAAGTAGGTATGAAGGCACCGAATGCTACATTGATCGACAATCAATTGGAAGAGGTGCAATTGGATAAATACGCGGATCATATTCGGATCATTTCGGTGGTTCCTTCTTTGGATACGGGGGTATGTCAAGCACAAACGCGACGTTTCAATGAAGAAGCTACTTCCCGTCCCGATGTCGTCGTCTTGACGGTCAGCATGGATTTGCCGTTTGCACAACAAAGATTTTGCGCTGCAGAAGGTTTGGAAAGAGTGCATACTTTATCCGACCATCGCGATGCCGAGTTCGGGCAAAAGTACGGTTTTCTGATGCCGCAAGTACGTCTCTTGTCTCGTGGCGTGGTAGTGATCGACAAAGATAATGTCATTCGCCATGTGGAATATGTAGAAGAAACTTCCCATGAAGTGGATTTTAAAGCCGCTTTGCAAGTGGTTAGCGAATTGGCTTGATGCAGCACGAGAGATCAGGATAAAGGAGGCAGAAAGATGAATTGGCAAGATAAAATTGCTCCGCAAGTTGCCATGGTGCCACCCTCGGGGATCAGAAAATTCTTCGATTTGGCGGCCACGTTAAAAGATGTCATTTCATTGGGAGTGGGAGAGCCTGATTTTGCAGCTCCGCCGGCGGTCATTCAAGCCTGTGTGGAAAGTTTGCAAAAGGGTCAAACCTCATATACGGGCAATGCCGGTCTATTGGAGTTGCGGACGGAAATTGCCGACTATGTGGAGAGAAAGTACGGAGTCAGTTACTGCCCTCAGTCCGAGATCATTGTCACGGTAGGTGTTTCGGAAGCCATTGATATGGTCCTGCGCACCGTGTTGAATCCGGGCGATGAAGTCCTGGTACCGGATCCGGCATATGTGGCTTATCCGGCCTGTGTGGCCTTTGCGGGAGGTACGGTCGTACCCGTTCCCACGTATGAAAAAGATGATTTCCGCTTGTCGGTAGAAGCGCTGGAAGAAAAAGTGACGGACAAGACGAAGGTCTTGTTGATCGGATTTCCGAATAACCCCACCGGCACCGTAATGCAGCGTGAAGATTTGGAAAAGGTGGCGGACTTTGCCGTTCGTCATGATCTCATCGTGATTTCGGACGAGATTTATGCCGAGCTGACATATGCGGGAACGCATACCTGCATTGCGTCCCTGCCGGGGATGAAAGGGCGCACGGTCGTCTTGAACGGTTTCTCCAAAGCACATGCCATGACCGGTTTGCGGATCGGTTATACTTGTGCCCCGGCAGAGTTGAGCGAGATGATGCTCAAATTGCATCAATATGTCATCCTTTGTGCATCGGTTACCGGACAGTACGGGGCCATTGCCGCATTGAGAGACTGCGATCGGGATGTGGAAGAGATGAAGGCAGAGTACAATCGACGCAGAGAATTTGTTTATCAATCTTTCTGCGAGATGGGGCTGCCGGTATTCGAACCCAAGGGCGCGTTTTATATTTTCCCGAACATCACGTCGACCGGTCTGGACGATCAGGAGTTTGCTGAAAAACTTCTGGCCGAGGAATTGGTGGCGGTAGTGCCGGGATCGGCATTCGGCGAACAGGGACGGGGCCATATTCGCTGTTCTTATGCGACGGATATGGATTCGCTGGCGGAAGCGATGCGCCGCATTGCCAATTTTGTGGAGCGCCATCGTCAATAGTGTGCGATTCATGGATCGATCTTTTGAAGTCGGAAAACTTTTCGGCTTCGAAAGGTCGATTTTGCTTGTATTGGTGCCGCTTGGTCGCTGTGGTATAATTTCTTACATATGGGAGGTTGTATGTACGAAGAAAGTACGGCGGAATTATTTGCCTTGGCACAGCAAATTGCCAATGTCCGCAAAGATTCTTCGCCGAGCGAAATAGATAACGACATATTGCTGAATAAATCTGAGGATTCCTCGTCGCAAGCTTCTGCCGAGAATGTGACCGAGGCTCAAAATACGGCAAAAGTAGAGGAATGTGCGGCTCCTTACGAAATGCCGGATCGATCTTTCGGCTTGGAGATGATTACCTTGGCATCCTCGAGTAAGGGCAACGCCGTATTGGTCAGAACCCGAAGAACCAATATTTTGGTCGATGCGGGGATCAGCGCCAAACGCATCAAGCAGTCCTTGGCACAAGTGGGACTCAGCCCGGCGCAGCTGGATGCCGTTTTCATCACGCACGAGCACAGTGATCATATCAGCGGCTTGGCGCAATTGCTCAAACAATATGAGTTGCCGGTTTATACGGCCAAACGCACTTGGGCAGCACTGGGCGAAGTCGGAATCCAATACGCCCGTTATTTTCAGGAGTTGCAGCCTCGCCAACAAATCGGTGATTTGGAAGTGGAGCGCTTTGCCATCAGTCATGATGCGGTGGAACCGTATGGTTATTGTTTCAACAATAATTCCGTGCGCGGCGCGGTTTGCACGGATTTGGGTTATATTACGCAAGCGGTGGAGAGCATGTTGCAAGACACGGAGCTATTGGTTCTGGAAGCCAATCATGACCCCGAGAAGTTGCGTCAGGGCCCCTATGCACCGTATTTGAAGCATCGCATTTTGGGCTCCAGGGGGCATTTGGCCAACGTGGAGACGGGGCGGTTGCTCAGTCGCTTGTACAAGGGGAAACCATTGCAAGTCATCCTGGCCCATCGCAGTGAAACGAACAATACGGAGGAACTCGTCGAACAAACGATTTCTCGTGAATTGAAAGAGCAGGGAATTATCGGCTCGCCAGCTACGATTGATTGGCAACATGGAGCCGTGTATGGAAATGTACGAATTGCAGCCGGAGGAGAAGAAAGAAATGCAAAGTAAGAAAAAATATCTATATATTGCTCTGTTCGCTTTTTTGT
>JAEZZT010000044.1 GCA_023418435.1 Bacillota bacterium
TTCGCGCTTGCTCGAAACATCACCGCTGAACCGGGAGTGAGAAGAGCAGTGGCTCATTCAGGGTGGTACCCTAACGACTTATATCCCGAGAGGAATAAGAACGGAGGTATGAAATGCATATGGATCAATCACTGGGAAATAAAAAGAGTTTTAGCGACTCTAATTCGGAGCGAGACTCCAAGGTCAGACAGTCGATTTCCGCACCTCGGAAGACGCCGTTTCTGACGGTGAAACAAATGACGACGGTCGGATTGTTGGGCGGAATTACCGCCTTGCTCGGTTTGACCGGCTATGGCTTTATTCACTTGGTGTATATGAAAGCCACTATACTCCATATACCGACGATTATTGGCGCGATTCTCGAAGGTCCGAGAGTCGGGATGCTCATTGGATTTATTTTCGGTTGCTTCAGCCTATGGCAAAATATCGTAGCACCGACTTTGATGAGTATCGTCTTCCTGAATCCGATTATCTCGGTACTACCGAGAGTCTTGATCGGGCTCATTGCGTACTTGATCTATCGAGTCATGCCGGGGAAATCGGTACTGCGAATTGCCGTTTCCGCGTTTGTGACGACGATTCTGCATACCGTCATGGTGATGGGACTGACCTATGTTCTGTATGCGAAAGAGTTTGCAGCGGCTCGTCATATACCATTGGACAATGTCGTCAATATTATTATCGGAATTTGCGTCGCCAACGGGATACCGGAGGCGATAGCGGCCGCGTTGATCGTAACACCGATCTTGGTAGTGTTGCACAAAGTACGCCGGCGCGCATAAAGAAAAGAACAGACAGCACACGGGCTGTCTGTTCTTTTCTATTAGGGCAGTCCGCCGTCGAAGACGACCTTGATCTGCGTGAACTCGCGAAGGCCCTCGAGGCCGCCTTCGCGACCGATGCCGGACTGCTTGTAACCGCCGAAGGGGGCGGTTACATCGCGCGCCGCGGCGTTGACGTAGACGTTGCCGGCCAAAATTTGCCGAGCGACTTCATTGGCCTTGGCTTGCGGACCGTGTACCGCGCCCGAAAGCCCGTAAAGCGTCTGGTTGGCAAGGCGGATAGCGTCCTCCTCATCTCGATACGTGAGTACAGTCAGCACCGGACCGAACACTTCCTCTTGTGCGATTCTCATCTCCGGCGTGACATCGACAAAAATGACGGGACTTACATAGTATCCGCAAGTGACCTGAGTAGGAACTTCGCCGGCCAACATGGTAGCACCCTCCTGTAGACCGATTTCGATATACTCTTTGACCTTGTCGAACTGTTTGCGATTGGCCAAAGGTCCGATGCGCACATCCGTCTTGGGATCACCGACGGTATACTCCGGCAATATACGAAGCATGGCCTCGTGAACCTCGTCGGTCATGGTTTCCGGAATCAATAGGCGGGACAGTGCGGAACAAGTTTGACCGCTATTGAGAAAACAGGAATTGAAGCAAGCGCGAATGGCGCTGTCCACATCCGCACCCGGCAAAATTACACAGGGAGATTTCCCGCCGAGCTCCAAATGAATCCGTTTGACGGAAAGCAACCCCTGGCGTCCCACATCGATACCGCCGGAGGTCGAGCCGGTGAACGAGACCATGTCCACGTCGGGATGTGTGGCCAAGACGTTGCCGACCTCGCTGCCGCGACCGGTGACGAGATTGAGCACACCCGCCGGCAAACCGGCCCGCTCGAATGCGTCCACCAAGTAAAATACCGTGAGCGGCGTGTGCTGACTGGGTTTCACAACGACCGCATTCCCCATCAAAAGGGCGGGCATGACCTTTTGTACCACTTGACCCAACGGATAATTCCACGGAGTGATCGCCGCAACCACTCCGATCGGTTCACGATATTGAGTCGAGCAATCCAAGATTTCCCGCAAAGGAACTTGCGGTGCCAAGCGGATAAAGGTGCGGATCCGTTCCATCTGGAAATCGAAATGCGTCTTGGCGGCGAACTCTTTCGGTGCGCCCAATTCGGCAACTTCCAAATCGATGATTTCCTCGCGGAAAGTCTGCAGAATATCCGCCATTTTTTCACAAATGGCAATGCGCTCGGACAAATCCGTGCGTTTCCACAGCGGCCAAGCCTCTTTGGCAGCCCGGACCGCGTTCTGCACATCCTCGGCATTGGCGGCGGGAACACGCGCAAAATGTTGAAGTGTGGCGGGATTTTCCACCTCGATATATTCATCACTGTGGGAATCTATCCACTGACCATTGATATATAATTTTTCAAAGTTCATTGAGATCACTCCTCTCTAATATCATTGTAAAGAATCGGTCCGAGCTTCGCAAGTTGCTGTGGTATAATGAGAATGTTGAAAGGGGGATTGTCGTGGGAGTGTTAGAAGAAACATTGGCGCAAATCCAAGTGCCGTCGCCGGAGATTGCAGAAACAGTCGCAGCTCGTTGGGAAAAACTCGAGTTGGGCAACGGTGATGCGGGCAAATTGCGCGAAATGACAATACAATATGCAGCCGTCGTGGGAGAGGTCATTCCCGGACCGGCGCAGAAAATGATGGTAATCGCCTCGGCGGATCACGGTGTGGCCAAACACCAACTATCCGCGTATCCGGTCGAGACGACCATTGAAATGACCAAGAATTACCTGATCAGCAAAGGGGCGGGAGCCAATGCACTGGCCAAATATGCCGGTGCCGATATGGTAGTCATCGATGCCGGAGTAAATGCTGATCTGAGCGACGTGCCCGGCTTGGTACATAAAAAAATCGCCTATGGGACACAGGATATGAGCGAAGGGCCTGCCATGACGAGAGAGCAGGCGGTACGTGCATTGGAAATCGGCATTGAGACCGTGCAAGAGGCGGTACAAAAGGGATACCGTATCTTCTCCGTGGGGGAAATGGGTATCTCCAATACGACTTCGGCTGCCGCGATTATCGGTGCATTCGGCGGTTGGACCGCAGAGGAAGTCACCGGACGAGGCACGAACATCTCGGACGAGCGTCTGTTGCGCAAAATTGCCATCGTCAACAAAGCATTGACGACGAACAAACCGGACAAAACGGACGGCATCGACGTGCTCGCCAAAGTCGGCGGATTTGAATTGGGCGTCTTGGCCGGAGTCATTATCGGCGCCGCAGCACATCATTGTTTGGTGATTATCGACGGTTTCAATACTACCGCTTGTGCGCATATCGCCAAAGCCATTGCGCCGGAGAGCCGTCACTATGTCATGGCTTCGCATTTATCCGCGGAGCAGGCGCATAATCGTGCCTTGAAAGCATTGGATGCGGAAGCATATATCGATCTCGGTTTTCGCCTCGGCGAGGCCTCGGGCGCATCCGTGCAAATGGTGATGTTGGATCATGCCTTGGATATCTATCGCGATGCCTTGACGAGAGAAGAAATGTATGCGGCACAGGAAGGAGCTCAGTCATGATAGAACTCTGGAATCATATTATCGGCGAGCCCGACCATGAAATCGAAGAAGTTTGCCGCGAGTATGTGGACAATCTCACGAAACCCTTGGGATCGTTGGCGGAAATGGAAAATATGGCGGTTCGCTTGGCGGGAATTACCGGCCGAGTGAAGCCGAAAAATTTGAAGAAAGCCATGTTTATAGCAGCGGCGGATGCAGCTGTCGATAGCAAAGAAAATTCGGACCAAGGCGCGGCAACTCTCAAGGAACTGCTGTTGATTGCCAATGGTTTGGCGCCTGTTTCGGCGGTAGCGAGAGCAATTGAGGCGCCGGTGTTTGTGGCCGATGTCGGCATGCAAGCGGAGACGGCCGATATTGAAGGCGTGATGCTTCACAAACTGGCATCCGGAGCGCAGTCG
>JAEZZT010000097.1 GCA_023418435.1 Bacillota bacterium
CTGCCATGGAGCCTTGGGAAGTCGGCGGCCGATCGTTGGAGAACGGTCTACCGGCGCGCGATGCCATTCCGGCGGAAACGGTTCGGCAGGCTATACTTCCTTTCATTGAACAATTGGCGGATGACATTGCCAATCTGTTGGCTGCGGCACGTCCCGAACTCTCGGAATGGGTTTATCGTCACGGGATTTTGGTGGTCGGCGGTTGTGCCATGTTGAGAGGTCTGGGGGCGTACTTGACGAATCGTTTGGGAATCCCCGTCTATGTCGGTGACGATCCGCTGTATGCAGTTGCTATGGGTGCCGGCAAGGCGTTGGCGGAAATGGATTTGTTCCGGGACTCATTGGGAGATCCGGGTTGATGGATATGATATAATACGAGTGAGGTGATAACCATGAAGCAAAAGAAAAGAATTTTGACGATGGCAGCCGCCTTGGCGGTTTTGGGAGTCATGGCAGTTGCTGCCCAGGCAGTCGTACATACCTCGGTGTTAGGCGGAAAAGTAACCAAGGTCGTTCCGGCAGGAACTATGGTTCGTGAAGGAGATACGTTGGTAGAGGTCGAATCCTTGGCAGGCTCCATGCCGGCAGCGAGAGCGACCGTAGATGGCAAGGTTGCCAAAGTGGAAGTGTCTCCCGGACAAACTGTTTCCCAAGGCACTGAAGTAGCCGTTGTAGAAACGAAATAAGGAGTTCATATGTGGAATGCATTATGGCGCCAGCGGTCGGCATGGCTGCTGGCGTTGTTGTTTACATTGTTGACGCTGAGCCCCGTGCGGGCGGCGGAATTTATGCCGGTGGCGGATATCCGTGAGGGAATGACGGGCATCGCCAAGACGGTAGTGCATGGAGATGAGATCTCCGAATTTCAAGTGCAAGTACTCGGCGTCCTGAAGCAGAGAGGACCTTCAGGCGATTTGATCCTGGTCAAAGTGTCGGGCCCGGTGATTGACAAAACCGGCGGCATTGCGCAAGGGATGAGCGGAAGTCCAGTCTACATCGACGGGAAATTGGTCGGTGCGATCGGTTACGGTTGGGGATTTGCGGACGGCCGTATCGGTATGGTGACACCGATTGAGGATATGCTCAAACTCTGGACGATCAAAGATGCACCCAAATTGAGTTTTATCAAGGATTTGCCGCAAGGACTGGTGCCGGTAGAAACGCCGCTCATGGCAACCGGCTATTCTACGGAGGCGTTGGACTATTTGACCCGCAAATTGGCGCCGTACCATTTGGTACCTTATGCAACGGGCGGAGCCGGGAGCTATGATGACCACATGCATAGCTTGCAGCCGGGAAGCGCAGTGGCCGCTACCTTGGTGACCGGCGATTTGAAACTCGGCGCGATCGGCACCGTGACCTATGCGGATGAAAATAAAATAGTCGCCTTCGGACATCCTTTCCTGAAACGGGGCGCGATCCAGTACTACATGCACAACTCGTATATTTTCACGGTAGTGCCCTCGGTAAATTCCGCTTTCAAGATCGGTTCGATCGGAGCGGAAATCGGCCGGATCGAACAGGATCGCGGTGCGGGAATTGCGGGCACGGAGCATTTGGCGCCCAAGGCGATTCCGATGACGGTGACCGTTCGAGATATGGACACCAAGGCGGAGCGCCGTGCGGATGTGCGCCTGGTGGATGATACCGATTTGACATCGGTCTTGGCCTCCACGACCGTTTACGATCTCGTCAAGAAGACGATTGACCGCGGCGGCAGAGGTACGGTGACTTTTGATTACACCTTGCAGCCGAGAGATCCGAAGCAGAAAGCCTTTCATCGCCGCAATATGTACTATTCCTCGCGGAGTGTCAGTGAGAAAGCGGTAGATGAACTCTACAATGTCTTGGATATATTTGCGAAAAACAAATTTGCCGACTATGATTTGCGCAATATTCAAATGAATTTGACGGTGACTCAGGAGCGGCAAGTGGCGGAAATACTCGATGCCAAAGCCGTACCAGCCGTGGTAAGTCCGGGAGATAATATCTATATCCGCGTGCGTTTACTGCCGCATCGGGGACAGGAAATCTATCGGGATGTGGTCTTCCAAGTGCCCAAGGATCAGCCGTTGGGGGAAATGAATTTGGAAGTTCGCGGTGGGGGCGTCGTACCTTTGCCATACCTGATCCAAAAGCAACAGCTGAATCTGACTGATGAAATTTTGGCCAGATTGCGCAAGTACAAGAACTTTGAAGATTTGCGCTCCAAGCTGGAAGATGAGGATCGGAACTACCAAATCGTGGTGGAAATCCTGGAAGACGGAGTCAGCATGATTCCCGATGAAGAGAAGAGCAGTTCCAAGGTCAAGATCCGCAATAAGGATAAAGAATCCATCCCCGGTTACTTGCATAAGGGGGAAAAAGCGGAATTGGGCGTGGACAAGGATGAAGAAAAGGAACATAAGAGTCGCGTCGATACGGAGTATGTCATTCGCGGCGACGGCCAATTCGTTTTCCAAGTCGTCAGTCCGGCCGAAAAAGAGAAAATGTTGCGTCGGTCTGCCAAGAAAAAAGATACCGTGCTTGCCAAAATGACAAAATCGGAGTCCGAAAAAGAAGAAGTGGTCGCGGAAAAATCGAAAGAAGATGCGGCCGAGTCAACCAAGGCGCAGGAAGTACAACTCTTGCAAAAGATAGCCAAGCATTATTCCGTCTAAAAAGTCGGTCCCTCGGGGCCGGCTTTTTTATTCGCATATAAGTAAGCGCTTTTTATCCGCAATATTGTTGCGATGTGTTAAAATAAAAAGATAGAGTGGAGGTATTATGCATTTTTTAACCGGTCTGGGCGCAACAACGATTTATATTTTCGAGCAGGTAGGTCGTGCCGTCAAGCTTTTGTGGGCGACCTGGCTTCGTGTGCCGCAATGGAATTGTCGTGAGACCTTTAAACAAATGTACTTGTTGGGGGTGGCGTCATTCCCGATCGTCAGCTTGACCCTGTTGTTTACCGGTATGGTCATGACGATTCAAATTGCCTCCGAACTCATTCGCTATGGCGGACAATTTACGATCGGTGCGATCGTTTCCTTGGCCATGGGCAGAGAATTGGGACCGGTACTATGCGGTGTTGTTTTGGCCGGCCGAGGCGGTGCGGCGATTACCGCTGAAATCGGTACGATGAAAGTGACCGAACAAATTGACGCCTTGCGCTGTTTGGCAACCGATCCGATCACGTACTTGGCAGTGCCGCGTATGCTGGCCTGCATGCTGATGCTGCCGCTCCTGGACGTACTCGGTTTGGTCATCGGTACTTTCGGGGGTATGTTGGTGGCGACTTTGGTCAGTGATGTATCCGCCTATACGTATTGGCATTCGATTGAAACTTTTGTGGGGCCGAAAGATGTCTACATGGGCATGATCAAGACGATTTTCTTCGGTATGATCGTCGCCATTGTCGGTTGTGACCGCGGAATGCATTGCCAAGCGGGTGCAGAAGGCGTAGGCAAAGCAACAACGCAAACGGTGGTGTATTCCATGATTATGATTTTTGCAGTCAATTATCTTTTGTCCAATATTTTGTTTTGAGGGTAAATAATGATTCGTTTGGAACAAATCACCGTGCGTTTCGGCGAACGGACGATCTTGGACGGTATAGATCTCGAAGTGCGCGACGGGGAAACCCTGGTCGTACTGGGGGCTTCCGGCTCCGGTAAATCGACGATTTTGCGCGTTATCATCGGCTTGGTCAAGCCGGATAGCGGCAGAGTGATCGTCGATGGTGAGGATATTACCGATTACAATGAAGTACAATGGAATCAAGTCCGTCGCAAGATGGGCATGGTGTTCCAATATTCGGCACTTTTCGACTCCATGACGGTGGCTCAAAATGTAGCTTTCGGTTTGGAGCGAAATGCAGATATCGAGCCCGCGAGGATTCCCGATATCGTTGCGGACAAATTAGCAAAAGTAGGTATGACGGGATGGGAAGATGCGATGCCCGGCAATCTCTCCGGAGGGATGAAGAAACGGGTCGGTTTGGCTCGGGCGATTGCCACGGATCCCTCCGTGATTTTGTATGATGAGCCGACGGCCGGCTTGGATCCGATCCGAGCCGCTACAGTAGACCGCTTGATTCGCAATGCGCAGCAAGATTTGGGGGCCACTTCCATCGTGGTCACTCATGAATTGGTTTCGGCGGAGCGGGTCGCGGATAGAATGGCGTTATTGCATGAGGGGCAGTTTGTGGAGATTGCTCCGACACAGGAATTTTTGCAATCTGAAAATCTCTTGGTGCAACAATTTTTGCGCGGGGAAGAAAGCATTGGGGAGGGAATGGCATGAAGTGGTCGACAGAGGCCAAAGTCGGCGCGTTCACATTGGCCGGATTGATCACCTTGGCAGTGGTCATTGTCCAATTGACCGGCCTGGTATTGTTCGGCAAACCGGGCTATGAAATTCAAGGAGTGTTTTCCGAAGTACGGGGACTTACGCAAGGTAACTCGGTGCGGTATGCCGGAGTGGAAGTGGGACGTGTCGAAGAAGTGCGGGCCAATCCCCACTCGGTAGATGTGCGCATGCGCATTTATAAAGATACGAGAATTCCCTTCGACTCAGACTTCAGCGTGGAATCCGACGGCATTATCGGTGAAAAATTCGTCAGCATCGTTCCCGGCAAATCCGCCGGCATTTTGGCTCCGGGAGATACCGTTTACGGAAGTCCTCCGGGCGGTATAGACGAGGTGTTGCGGGAAACGAAGAAGTTGTTGACGGCGACCCAGGAAACGATGGAAACGGTGAACAAAGTGTTGGGCGATCCGTCGACACAGGACTCCATTCGTGCAACGATCGCCAATGCCGAAACCATTTCCGAACAAATGCTCCTGCTCTCGTCCTCGGTACAAAAGTTGACGGAGCAAATGCAGGGCATCCTTTATCGCTTGGACGGCGATGGCAAAACCACGGCGGATATTCGTTCGATTGCGGAGAATATGAGAGTAACCTCTGAAAACACGAGGCATTTATCCGACAAAGTTCGGACTTTAGTCTCCCGCCCGCTCTTTATCCCGGGAGAGGCGGAATTGCTTTATAACGCAACCAAGGGGAGAGCCTCTTTCAATACCAATTGGGACTTCGGTAGCAATACTTCGTTCACACGAATCGGTGCGGAGGATATCAGCGACGGAACCAGCTTGAATTTCCAATACGGTCGCTCGAATGGTCCTTGGACAGGACGTTTCGGCGTGATTCGAGGCAAGCCGGGTGTCGGAGTCGATTACACGAGAAATAAATGGAAAATTACTGCGGATGTATATGATCTTCATGATTTGCAATATCGGGTGCGCGCTCGTTGGCAGGCCATGCCGGAATGGTACCTGGTAGGGCAAACTATTCAGCCGCTGGATAGCGAGCATGGAGGCAATTATTTCGGAATCAATCATACATTTTAGTGAGGAAGGGCGATGGAAATGAAGAAGAGTGCAAAATGCGCAATGATGCTCTGTGCTGCGTTATCGGTCGGCTTGACGGTAGGCGCACAAGATGCAACCACGAAAGTGATCAACCATGCAGATGTTTTGGCGGGCGGTGTGCCGGTTGCCTCCGCACCGACACAGGAGCCGACATTGAAGATTGATTTGCCGACGGCAATAGCGACTGCCGTACAGCAGAATCACGGTATTGCCATTGCGGAGGAAAAGCTGGCAGGAGCCAAAGCAGCGATCGGTGAAGCGGCAGCGGCCAAAAATCCGTCCTTGGCTTACAGTTTTCAAGGAGCCAAGCAAAAGGAGCATACGCAGTATGTAACGATGCCGAATCCTCAAAATCCGACGGATCCCAGAGATGTCATTACCGTGCCGGTAACTGTTGATAAGGGGTTCCAAAATGCAGTGAACGTGACCTGGCCGATTTGGACGGGCGGTGCTGCAGAAGGTGCGATTGCCGCAGCCCGCTTGGGACGGGATGTCGCCCTTTTGGAAGTGTATAAGACGGAAGCGGATACGAAGTATCGTGCGACCGAAGGTTATTATAAATTGGTAGAGGCTCGCAATATGCAGGAAATTGCGGACTCGGCCGTCAAGAATTTGACGGAGCATGTCAAGAATGTACA
>JAEZZT010000121.1 GCA_023418435.1 Bacillota bacterium
GTTCATTGCCTTCGGTGCTTTGTTGCTCGTTTCCGAACAGTGGTTTGATATTACGCGGGATACGCGTTTCAGTCTGGTGATCGGAATTGCTGTGATCGCCCAATTGGCAGTGGCTTGGGTCTTGTATCGCCAACCGCAAAATGTGATTTGGCGGGAAGCCGTCGGAGTTTTTTACGGTTTGGCATGGCCGGGAACTTTGTATCTCATGAGCAGCATGTATACATTGAATCCCTTCATGGAATGGAAATTGGTGCTTTGGGGGGCTATCTTGCTCTTGCCGGGCGTATACCTTTTGAGATCCGTGTGCCTGGCTTCCATGTATGCGCTGTTTGCCGCGTCCTTTGCTTGGGCGCAGGGCAATCAAAATGCATGGTTCGGAGAAAATTGCGTGTGGCTGCTACTTTTAGCGGCAGTTCCTTATTTTTACGTACTATGGCGTGACGGTTGGAAAGAGAAAGCACTGTTGTTATTCGGTTGGTGTTATGGAATCGCCGTGTATGTGGCGTACTTCCTCACCTTGGGGAGCATGCAGGCAGTCGCTTTGGGGTTCTATGCCATTCTGGCCGCCTTTACTTTCTTGGTGGGAACCACGATTTTGAAAGATCGTCTGCATGGTTTGCCGTTCCGGATTATCGGTTCCTTGGGCATGGTAACTGCGATGATTACCGCGACATTGCGTAGCGAATGGGTGTCGATCGGAAAAGCAAGTCCGTCGATTTTAGCAGTCGTCATCTTGGTGTTGTTATTGGCGGCGCTCGCAGGGGTGGCCTATCGCCTGTACTTGCGTCGTATGGTAACCGTACTGTTGGCGGCGGTATTCCCCTTCCTGGTCGCCTTATCGACACTGGTGGCTTCTTTTGAGGTGGGTTACACGGCTATCAGTATTATTATGATGTTGTACTACGCTGTGGTCACGACTTGTGTCCTCGTCCATGGTTTGCGACATTCCTCGCTTTTATATACGGACGTCGGTTTGGTCATGGTCGGCGTATTCGTCATTGCACGTTTGATGGACGGATATTTCTCCTATATTGAACGAGGAATTGCGTTCCTCGTGATCGGAATCATTATTCTGGCGTTCCATTGGTGGACACTTCGTAAACAAGAACACCGCAAGCGCCGGCAACGTATGGAAATGCGTCGGGCACAACGGAGGGTAGCGGAAATGAACCCGGTGCCGGAAAGTGAAGAGCCGGTTACACCGCCGGCAAGAAAGAGAATGCCGGAGCCGTTTACCCGGACTCATTCGGAGGAATGGAGGCCACCGTTGCCTCAGGAGCCGCCCACTTTTGGTCGAAAGGGGGATGACAAGCATGAGTAAGAAGATGCAGTACTTATTGGCTTTTGTCGTGTTCTCTCTGATCCAGGTAGCGGTTCTTTGGGACATGCGGAGCGATTTTGAAACTGTGGCCTCGCAAGGGGCGATGTATCGAGTACCGGTGAGAATTTCGGAGTACGGAGATCAGCGCAACGGGGTTCTGCATTTGAACTTCCCGATCCAACAAGCGCGTTGGACCGCTTCCGAGCCTCCACGGCACGGGGACAGTATCTATGTAGCCGTGGCGGCAGATGAAAAAGGTGTGCTGACGATCAAAGGTGCATCCTTCGATCCGCCGGCCCAAGGTGATTATATCCGCACCAGGGCTTGGGATTTTAAGGACGGTGTTGTCGATTTCGCGTATCCGTTCCAGCAGATGTACATGGATAAACAGAGATTGGCAGCATTGCCCTTGGCCGAATTTGCGCGGGAGGAAGAAAAAGAAGTTCCCGTGCTCGATGCCCAAGGCAAGCCGTTGGAGGATAAAAAAGAAATGAAATTCGTCCCCGTTCACGAAGAATGGGCGCAAGTACGCTTGTTGGAAGGCAAGGGGGTAGTGACGGATGTCACTGTCGACGGTATGAGTGTATTGAATTATTATCGGACGGGCGAAACGAATCCTGTCCAGATTACGCCTACAGGAAAGGAAAATAAAGCATAATGACTGTACATGAACATCACGGACCGCATTCACCGTATTGTGAAGCTCCGGAAGAAACAAATTTGGACGCGGATTGGTTGGATAAATTGCATGACGAGGCGGATGGAGATCGCCATCTGCAACAACTGGCCGCTATATTCAAAGTGTTGGGCGACCCGACCCGTCTGCGTATTTTGCGAGTCCTCCTGCAGGGAGAACGATGCGTATGCGACATCGCCGATGATATTCGCATGGAACAGTCGGCAGTCAGCCATCAATTGAGAGTCCTGCGGCAGGCACATGTGGTCAACTTCCGCAAAGAGGGCAAAGTGGCCTGGTATTACTTGGATGATGAGCATGTGGTCAATTTATTGGAGCAGGGAATGGAACACGCCCTGCATCAACGCTGATGAGACTTTATTTGATGCGGCATGGTAAGGCCGCGCCGGCAGTACCGCCGATTGATAATTTTCACCGCCGGCTTACGCCGACGGGACGAACGGAAACATTGCTGATGGCGAAACGTTTTGGTAATTGGCTCACGGAAAAAACACTGGGCTTGTATGTGAGTCCGTTGGTGCGTACGCAGGAAACGGCAGAGATTTTGGCGCAGGAATTGCGCTCGCAAGGTGTGGATATTCACTCTGCCACGCTGTATCCTTTGGCGAAGAATGATTGGCAACCCATTGCGGAGCATCTCCGTGATGTAGCTGCCGGCCAAGATATGAATCAAGTGTGTATCTTGAGCCATCAGCCGTTTCTCGAAAAATGGTTGCAGGAACTGACGGGGACGACCTTGCATTTTCGTCAAAGCGGGGTGGCTGTCATTGACTACCGGCCTGCCAAGAGTCGGTTGCTGGCGTATGTGACGCCGGATGCTTGGGGAGATTTGTGATGAAACACAGTCATTTTTTTGCGTACTTGACACGCATGAAATTTATTCGCCGGTGGGGATTGATGCGCAACCACGTGCCGGAAAATATTCAGGAACATACCTTGCAGGTCGCCATGATTGCCCATGCGCTATG
>JAEZZT010000139.1 GCA_023418435.1 Bacillota bacterium
AATAGCCTGTTATCTTTTTACAAAAAAAAGCGACCCGATGGTCGCCTTTAAAAAGTACTTAGAATTTATAGGATACTTGGACTTTGGTCAAGTCATCAATGTCTTTGTCATCCTGTGTTTTGGCATCGAAAGAGCGGAATGCTTCCAACAATACGTTTTCAGCAACTACCACACCTGCGCCAACACCCCAGGATTTCGTGTTGTTCAACAAACTGTCACTACGCAGGGAACCGGTACCGCCGAGATAGGATCCATCTTCTGCATTGACATAGTCTGCATACAGATTGAACGAACCCGGTTTCTGCAGATCGGTCTTGCCGAAGTCTACACGACCAACCCAAAAGTCTGCGTCCTTGCGGCCATTCTTACCTTGAACGGAGAAATAGTCGCCGGACAATTTAACTTTATCACTCGCGTTCAGAGCGGCCCCTGCCCCCCACACACTATCAATATTATTCAAGTTGGCGGTGTTGCCATTCGGTGCCAAATAACTGCCTTTCAAATGGACGTTCTTGGCTGTATATCCCAATTCACCATAAGCCGTTTCCAAATGTCCTACCTTTTCATTTTTTGCATCAGCCAAAGCCTCTTTGTGTTTTTCTTTGTACTCAGCAGCTGCTATCACTGCTTTAGAGTAGTCGGTTTGCGCTTTGGTAAATTCTTCCGCACTATATTTATCCGGATGTGCCAATGCATCTTGAGATTTCGCTTTAGCTGCATCACGCTTAGCTACGAGATCACGGTATTCATTCCATGTCGAATCCGCTTTCAGTTCAACACCGCGCATATTACCATAGCCGACTTTAGCGGTGATATTGTCTTTATCATAAGCCAATTTCACACCATCTACGTTGTCGTCATACCAGTAACCGGTTTCACCTAAGGTTTCACCATAGCGACCGCCCGTCACATGGAATCCGTCAAAATGGTGATCTACATACAATCGGTCTAATCCGATACCTGCGTCCTGACCTTCGTTGTCAATGCGGAAGTTGCCCGTTGTTACCCGAGCTACGGCATCTGTTTTTTCTCCTACTTTAGCATTGAATTGCAAACGGCCACGCATATCCACGCCATCATTTTTTGCTCCGCCTACTTTTTGATCTTGCCAGCGTACACGAGCATCACCGGTCACTTTAACATTACCGACACGGTCTTCCAAGTTCGAAACACGTACGCCCAAGGAATTCAATTCGTTCGCAAATTCGTTTGCCAAACGATCGATTTGTGCCTGTTGTTCAGCATCTAATTGATCTTGATGTGCCATTGCTTTGGCTACCATCTGTGCCATTTCATAACGGGTAATATTGCGTTCACCTTTGAAAGTTCCGTCCGGATACCCTTCAATAACGCCTTCAGCTGCCAATTTAGCTACTGCTTGATATGCCCAGTCGCTCGGGGTTACATCGGAGAACGGGTTGGCTGCAAATGCAGTCGTTGCTCCGAGTACACATGTTGCTGCCAATACAGCTGCAAATTTTTTGTTCATCATACATCTCTCCTTTACTTGAGAAAACCGTGTATGAGAAAGTTGCCATGTTTCCTTTCCATACCATGCCGATCGGTTTTCTAAGATATGCGTTTCTGATCGGTTACATATAGCATATCACCGGGTTTTCGAAAAGTACAGTTAATTTTAAGAGTTCTTTTTATGACTCAAGAATTAGTTTATTAAACTAGAGTTGGAGTATTTTTCTAATGTTTAGGAAAATACTTCAGCAGTCAAGAAAAAAGCCTTGCTCATAAGCAAGGCTACTACTCTTTGTCCGCAGGCAAATCATTTTCTTTGGCAATCAATCGTAATATATCACTGCGATCCACAATTCCGACCAATCGTTCATTTTGTACTACCGGCACGTTTTTCAGATGTTCCTCCACCATTAAATCCGCTACCACATCCGCTTCGGATTCCGGTGCTACATAAATCACATGCTCGGTCATAATTTCTTTGGCTGTCGTCGCCAACAATTTCTGAAAAGTTTCTTCATATTTTCCATAACCGCTATAGTAAAGGCTGGCCCCCAACACATTCACATATCTTGGTACATGCGGGCGGACTTTCTTGTAGAGTAAATCCCCTTCAGAAATAATTCCCATTAAACGATTGTCTTCTCCTACCACAGGAATAGAGTTCACTCCATGTTTCACAAACAGACGAATCAATTGATGTACGGTCGTTTCAGGACCACAAGTAAGTACATATTTCGTCATAATATCTTTTGTCAGCATAATATCTCTCCTCTCTAGATATATTATTCCATAACGGATCCCATTCTCCTTTTTAAGCTCCGGTAAAGAGATATACTCCCAAACCGGATATCGCCGTAATCAAACCATAAGCCAAACCGATCAGCCAACGTTTTCCCGCTGAAACTGCAAAATAGCTTGCATATCCATATTCCTCACGTCGGCGCCAGGTTTGCCAAGCCCGATAACCGCCAAAAATTAAAATAATCCACATCAACGGATTCATCGTATGTATAGCCGCCAACGCCATCACTGCAAGACCGACGCCCCACACCCAAGGCGATAGTGCAGTCACGATACGACCACCATCCAAAGGTGAGACAGGAATCATATTGAATAACGTAATAAAAAAGCTAAAATAAGCAACCGCTTGAACTAGTCCGGAACCGTTGACCATTCCCCAATACAATGCCACCATGCCGGCTACCAAGCCGAAAAAGGGACCGCCCAATGCGACTACCGCTTCCTGCCAGGCATCTTTAGGTGCTTCTTTCATAGAGATAAAGGCTCCCACAAACGGGATAAATACCGGTGCGGATACCGGCATTCCCACCGCTTTGGCAAAAACTAAATGCCCCCATTCGTGAATGGCAATCATCAAGACGATGCCGACCGCATATTTCCAGCCATAAAACATCGAATATGACCAAATCATGATAAACATGGATATTCCCGAACCTAAAAACTTACTATATTTAAATACGGAAAACAATGCAAAAAGAATCGCCTTGCCCTTGGTTGCCAAAAATACCAAGATGGCGCCGATGCCTACCGCGGAAGTTTTACCGACCGTACTTCTTCCGGAGGGTTTCGACTCTGCAGGCTCCACATCATACTCATGATTTTCAATCACTCGATAGTTGCCATATTCCGTTTGCTCTTCTCTCTTCTCGAAATCGTTCATTACATGTCCTTTCCAAATACGATTTTTCTCGATATGAAATATTGTAGCATGACATCCTGATCGCGACAACAAAAAGAAGAAGTACCCAACGGATACTCCTTCTCTCCTACCGATTCAGATACTTCTACAGAGGAGCTTGCGTATATGCACGCATCAACCACAAAGAGTCGATCGGCTGTACAATTCTGGCGTCTACATAGGCCATGCGCGGTGTCAATATGGTGTGTGCCTGATAATTCCCCGCCGGCGTAATTCCTACAACCAAAGCGCCATAGGCATATATTTCTTCTCTGTTGCGATAGAGCGGCAGCATTACGCTCATCGTATTCTTGCCCGGATAATAAACCGGAATGGCAATCGCCGGATTTTGCTCGACTCGACTCTGTGCGATCTTGATATGTTCCTCCAGCCTGTCGAGCAATCGATTTTGATACGATTCATCTTGCGCAACGAATGTTCCCAATCTTTCATTCTGCTGGGCCATTCCCTCCCGATCCGCCGATTCTTCGCAGCGTTTGCGTTGCGCCAAAACCTTCTTCAATGCGTTTTTAGTTCTATTATCGCACTCATCAATCAATAAATCTTCCGGCAAACGACCGGCATTGGTAATTACAATGTGGCGAAAATCCACATCCAATTCCGTGTCCTTGCCGATTTGGCGCAACCGTTCATCGATCGCATAATCCGCCCGTAAAGGAAAATCTGCAAAGCGCTCGCTGAGAATTTTGCCATCACCGGTACCGCGAATACAAAACGCGCGATACTTCCATTCTTGGCGATAGTCCGTCGTTCTTTCAAAGAGTGCGAATATCTCATTGTAGCGGGCATCGACGAGACCGGTATTGAATGCCGCATACTCACCATCGATGGATTGGACAATTTTATCCTCGGTTTGTAAACGATAAAAAGTATAGTTAATATAACTGGCTAAGCTGACATACGCATTGAAAGGGTCGAAGTACCAACCTTCGGTCATCATTATATTATGTAAATCAATATAGAATTCGGACTCTTTGCCCAACCAGGCAAATTGTTTCAGCGCTTCATTGGGCTCGATATCGGAAGGTTCCTCACTTTTCGTCCGAACAACCTCCACCGCATCGTTTCGCTCCCTATTTTGATAGCGCAACGGAGTGCCGCCCGTGCTTTCCGTTCTCACTCGCAAATGACTCTCCGCCTCATTGTTCTGTTTGGTTTCTTTCTTTTTATTTGCCGAGTCTTTTTTCTTGGTATTTTCTTCCGCGTTCACCTGACTCTTTGCGTCTTTCTTACTATACAAAGCCCTCACAATTCGTGCCTGTTCCGCACCGGGATCGTCAGCTTTAATCCCCTTTGTTTTTGCGGGCTGAGCGGCTTTTGCACGGCCTTTGGCCTTGCTGAGTTTCTTCTTTGTCTTGCGCGGAGATCGTTCATCTATTTCTTCGACCTCCCGCAAACACCAAATCCAATCGGGATTGTTCTGCCGCACCGGATTCGGCACATATCTCACTTGAATGATCTTCTGTTGCTCAGTTTTCATCCTCAAGGGATATACGACTTCTTTTTTTGTCTCGTGCAATGTTCCCTCTTTGCGAGCAATGCGATAACTTTCATTGAGCAAATCATAATAGTCCGTGCCCATGCTGCCAAAATAATGATGCAATCGCTCCCAGCAAGATTTGGGAATACACGCTTTTTCTGTAAATTCCGTCACCGGACACCTCCTTTGTCCCTCATTATAGCATAGCCAAAACCAAGTAAACAGAGCCCCACGTGGGGGCTCACATTAAGCAAGTATCATTCGGTCGCTCATCTGATGCGTATTTTCTTCAAAACGATGCAACAAATCCTCAATGGTCATCCGTTGTTTCTCTTCGCCCTGTACATCGAGTACGATTTGACCGTTATTCATCATGATCAAGCGATTGCCATAGCGCAAAGCATCTCTCATATTATGAGTAATCATCAATGTCGTCAAACCATTTTCTCTGACGATATTATCCGTCAACGAAAGCACCTTGTCTGCAGTCTTGGGATCCAATGCCGCCGTCGGCTCGTCCAAAAGAAGCAACTTCGGCTTTTTCAATGTCGCCATCAGCAGCGTAATCGCTTGGCGCTGGCCACCGGAAAGCAGCTCCATATGCGTCTCCAAACGATTTTCCAATCCCAGGTCCAGGGCTGCCAGCATATTTCGATAACGCTCTCTTGCTCCACTGTGGAATGCCCAACGGATACGCAACGGTTCACCGCGGCGCTCCGCCAAAATCAAATTCTCTTCGACCATCATGCCGCCGGCCGTACCCTTGAGCGGATCTTGAAATACTCTGCCGATAAAAGCGGCTCTTTTATGTTCGGATAATTTGGTAACATCCGCGCCATCGATATGAATGCTTCCCTCATCCACCGGGAACACGCCGGCAATGGAATTCAGCAAGGTCGATTTACCGGCTCCGTTACCGCCGATCACGGTACAGAAATCGCCGGTTTTCAATGTCAAGGAAACCTGCTGTAACGCTACCTTTTCATTGACCGTTCCCGGGAAAAATGTCTTGGCTATATTTTTGACTTCCAGCATTATTTTCCCACCTTTCCGGCTTGCCATTTTTTCTGCAACAAAGGCAACGACAAGGCTGCAGCTACCAATACCGCCGTGAACAATTTCAAATCGTTCGGCGGCATACCCAAGTACAGGACTATCGCAATCACGGCGCGATATACGAGCGAGCCCAAAATGACCGAGATCAAGTGATTTTTGAAGCTGCGCATCCCGAAGAGCACTTCTCCGATGATGACGGCTGCCAACC
>JAEZZT010000144.1 GCA_023418435.1 Bacillota bacterium
CGGCGTGATGCCGCAGACCATCGAAGCGATCAACCATGCGAAATCCGCCGAAGTGCCGATTATCGTTGCGATCAACAAGATGGATAAACCGGATGCCAATCCGGATCATGTCAAACAGCAATTGGCAGAGCATGGTCTCATTCCTGAAGAATGGGGCGGCGATGTGATTATGGTGCCGGTATCCGCCAAGAAGAAGATGGGCATCGATGATTTGCTCGAAAGCATTCTCCTGGTTGCCGAAGTGTTGGAACTCAAAGCCAACCCCAATCGCGCAGCGACGGGCGTCGTGATCGAAGGTCAGTTGGACAAGGGCCGCGGACCGGTGGTTACCGTCTTGATTCAACAGGGGACGATGCGGATTGGCGACGGCTTGCTGGCAGGAACCGCCTATGGTCGCGTGCGTGCTATGAACAATGAAAAAGGCGATGCCGTGAAAAAAGCGGAACCTTCGACTCCGGTCGAAATCCTCGGTTTGTCCGAAGTGCCGACGGCCGGCGAGCTCATCTACGTCATGGACGAAAAAGATGCCCGCTCGATTGCCGAAAAACGCATTGCCAAGTATAAATTGGAAGAACAGAACCGCAAGCAGAAGGTGACCTTGGACGATTTGTTCAATCAAATCCGTGAAGGTGAGTTGAAGAATCTCAACATCATCATCAAGGCGGATGTTCAAGGTTCCGTCGAAGCATTGCGCCAGTCTTTTGAAAATATCAAGCATGACGAAGTTCGTGTAGACGTAGTCCATGCCGGTGTCGGTGCGATCGCCGAGTCCGATATTATGTTGGCCTCTGCCGTCAATGCGCTGATCATCGGTTTCAATGTCCGCCCGGATGCCAATATCCGCCGCATTGCTGAAACCGAGCAAGTGGATATGCGCACCTATCGCGTGATCTACGATGCGATCGACGATGTGAAGATGGCGATGCAGGGGATGCTCGCGCCCAAATTCAAAGAAGTGGTATTGGGTCGTGCGGAAGTACGTCAAGTGATTCCGACGCCGAAAGTCATCGTAGCGGGTTCGTATGTCACCGAAGGTAAAATCACCAATTCGGCAGATTTGCGCTTGATCCGTGACGGTATCGTGATCCATGAAGGCAAGATCAACTCCTTGCGTCGTTTCAAAGATGATGTCAAAGAAGTGGCGGAAGGTTATGAATGCGGTATTTCTATCGAAAGTTATCGTGATGTCAAAGAGGGAGATGTGCTCGAAGCCTTTACAACGGAAGAAATCGAGCAGACTCTGGAATAGGAGGATAGATGTCCCAAGTACGCGTACGTAAAATGCAGGAATTTATCAAGCAGGAAGTAGGACAGATGCTCTTGCGCGATTTGAAAGATCGCGGATTGGGGTTTGTCACGGTCACCGATGTGGCCGTGACGGGTGATCTCCGTGAAGCAACCGTCTATGTCAGCTTGTATGGCAGTGAAGAAGAGAAGAAGAATTCCCTGGCGGCTTTGCAACGAGCCAAAGGTTTTATTCGCACACAATTGGGCAAACATTTGCAAGTACGTCATGTCCCCGAAATTTCTTTTGCAGTAGATGAATCCATTGATTACGGCAGCAGAATTGAGTCCGTATTGAAAGGCTTACGTAGCGAAGGTGAACAACATGACGGCGAAACGAATTGATGCGGAGGAATTGAAGCAACGCTTGGAAAGCACGCGTTGCGCCCTAGTCGTGGGGCATATCAAGCCGGACGGAGACGATGTGGGCTCCGTCCTGGCCTTGACGGAGGCTTTGCGCAATCGCGGCGTGGATGCCGATATCCTGATTGCCGACGAGGTGGGCGAAAAGTTTCGCTTCTTGCCCTTGGCTGCGGAGATCCGACGTGAACTTCCCGACAAAGAGTACGACACGCTTTTCTTCGTGGATTTGAGCACGAAGAATAGAGCCGGCGACATCGAGTGGCCGAATGTGCCCATCGTCAATATCGACCACCATGTGTCGAATCCCGGCTACGCGGACGAATTGTATCTCCGTCCGGAAGCCGCCGCAGTGGGAGAAATGTTGACCGAGTTGTTTTTGGCATGGCAATGGACGATTACGCCGACCATGGCACAGGCGCTCTACATGGCAATCTCCACGGATTGCGGATTCTTCAAGTATGCCAATACGACGGCGCAAACATTGCGCATGGCGGCGGAGCTCATTGAGCGAGGAGCCATGCCGCAATTGGTTGCCAATCGCACGGAAGAATTGCCCAAGGCGGCCTTGACGGTACTTCCCAAAGTCATGGATACCTTGACGTTTGCGGAAGGCAATCGCATGAACTACATGGTCATGGATGAGGAAGCCATGCGTCACGGTCGCGACTATGTGGATACCTACCTGGATTTGGCTCGCAATATCCAAGGTGTGGAACTCATTTTGCAATTTAAATACGCCGAGCCGCAAAAGACCTATGTGAGCTTCCGTTCCAAGGACATTGTGGACGTCAGTGCCTTGGCGGCACAATTCGGCGGTGGCGGACATATGCGCGCAGCCGGTTGCACGGTGTATGAAGATCTCGATTCCACCGTGGCGAAGGTGTTGCCGGTAGCGGCGAAGGTTTTGGCAGAATGAACGGCATTGTCAATGTGCTGAAACCGGCGGGAATGACCTCGCATGATGTGGTGTATCGACTGAGAAAAATATACGGAATTCGAAAAATTGGGCATGCCGGCACGCTGGATCCACTGGCGGCCGGAGTATTGCCCGTTTTTCTTGGCAAGGCGACACGGCTATTGGAGTTTGCCCAACATGATCCCAAAATCTATGTGGCGGAATGGTTGGTCGGCGTTGCGACGGATACGGAAGACACCTCGGGGACTGTCCTGAGTGCAAAGGCCGCACCTGCATTAACGCAGGCAGACTGGGAAATATCGTCCCGCCAATGGTTGGGGACGATTCAACAGAGTCCGTCCGTTTATTCGGCGATCAAAGTCGAGGGGCGCAAAGCCTACGAGCTGGCGAGGGAGGGCAAAAAAGTAGAACTTCCCAAGCGAGAAGTGCAAATTTTCCGCATCGAGGATATCGAATGGGAAATGCCCTACTTGCGAGCCAGGGTAACCTGCTCTTCCGGTACATATATCCGCGCTTTGGGCAGAGATTGGGCGCAATCGCTAGGTACTGTGGCGGCGATGTCGTTTCTTCTGCGTGAGCAAGTGGGGAATTGGCACATCGACGCTGCATTGACCTTGGAGGAAATCGCCGCGCAACCGGAGGCGGCATTGCAAGCGCCGACGGAGGCCGTGCGGCATTTGCCGGAATGGGAGCTGGATCGTTCCATGGCGGACCGTTTCCGGCATGGACAACGCTTGCCACTCCAGCGAGCAAATCTCTCCGGTTTGTGCAGAGTTTATCGAGGGCAGGAATTTTTGGGCATCGGCGAATATGACGGCGCTATTCTGCGAGCGAGAAAAGTATGGGGGCAGGAATGAAAAAGGAAATAATGCCGAGGGTAGTGACGATCGGCAATTTCGACGGGGTGCATCGAGGACATCAAGAGGTGGTTCGCCATGCGGCTCAAGTGGCTCAAAGGGAAGATGGAATTTGCCGCGCGCTGACTTTTTATCCCTATCCTCAACAAGTACTTCATCCCGAGATCTATCAGGGAGAACTGATGGATGTCGAAGACAAGGTGCGTTACTTGACGCTCGCCGGCGCGGATGAGGTCCAAGTGCTGGAAACGGATGCGGAATTATTGAGTTGGTCGCCCGAGCGATTTTTGGAATATGTCACGGCGCAAGAGGGCTTGCAGGCCATTGTGGTCGGTGAGGATTTTCGTTTCGGCAAAGCTGCGTCCGGCGATGTGGAAACACTGCGCCAGTTTGCCGTCGCCAAGGGGTATACCTTACATACCGTTCCTCTGCTGAAAGATGAAAGCGGTGAACGCATCAGCAGCACACGGATTCGCCGTGATCTCGCCCAAGGTAGAATGAAGAACGTGACGGCGGCACTGCGGCGGTACTGGTCATTGGCCGGTGCGGTCCAACATGGGGACGCCCGGGGCAGAATGATCGGCTTTCCTACCTTGAACTTGGACATACCTACGCAGCGTGTGGTACCTACGGACGGAGTATATGCGGCCGTGGTTGCCTATGCCGGCCAATTGTATCCGGCAGTGGCGAATATCGGTACGAACCCCACTTTTGCCGGCACGCAAAAGCGCGTGGAAGCCCATGTGCTCGATTTCTCCGAGATGATTTACGGCGAAGAAGTGCGCATTTTCTTCGTGGAAGGTATCCGCGGTGAAAAGCGCTTTGCCAATGTGCAGGAACTTTGCAGTCGCATCGAGGAAGATATAAAAATTGCGAAAAATATCCTCGCAGATGAAGTTTATATTGACAAATGCCTGTGAGGTTGTTAGAATAACACAAATATATAGGCAAAACCGCCTGAAGGCGGTTTTTGTTTACCGTAAAGGAGGAGTGAAGTATGGAAAAATATTTTGTACAAATACCCAATTACAGTATCGGGGCCGATGATGTGTACATGGATATTTTGCGTTTTTGTGCACCATATGGTCAAAAAGTGGCCGTTATCGGTGGCAAGACCGCTTTGTCCAAGGCATGGCCCGTATTGGAAAAGGTATTGACCGATTCAACTTTTGAGGTGACGGATAAAATTATTTACGGTACTGAATGCTCCTTCAACCAAGTGAATCAATTGGCGGAATTAGCAGCGGTACAGGAGGCGGATATGCTCTTTGCGGTCGGTGGCGGTAAGGCGATTGACACCGTCAAAGTCTTGGCCGGACAATTGGGCAAACCGTTCTTTACATTCCCGACCATTGCCGGGACTTGTGCCGCGGTGACCAGTATTGCCGCCGTGTACTTGGATGATCATCGTTTCGATACCGTGTACGATGAGAATCATCCCGCCATTCATTGCTTTATCAATGAACGAATCATCGGGGAAGCACCGACTCAATACTTGTGGGCGGGCATCGGTGATTCGATTGCGAAATTTTACGAAAGTCGTTTGTCGGCGCGCGGCAGAGACCTGTTGCATTGCAATGAAAGCGGCGTGACGATGAGCGGTATGTGTGCAGCGCCCTTGATGCGTTTTGCGGTGGAAGGATATCGCGATGCCCAAGCGGGAAAAGTGACGCAGGCTTTGCGGGAAACGATCTTGAATGTAATCGTCAGCACCGGCTTTGCCTCGATTTTCCTGGACCCGAACTACAATAGTGCCGTCGCCCATTCGTTGACATACGGATTGGTGGAATTGCCGCAGGTGGAAAACGGCCACATG
>JAEZZT010000079.1 GCA_023418435.1 Bacillota bacterium
CTGTAGTACACCGTAGACTTGCTCCGTAATCGGCATTTCAATGCCGTGCTCTCTGGCAATCGGGTAAACCAGTTCGGTGGTGCGAATGCCTTCGATGATCATCGCCGTTCCACCCTGGATCTCCGTCTTCGTCCGCCCTTGGGCAAGTTGAATGCCGGCCGAACGATTGCGACTATGACGGCTGGTACAGGTGACGATCAGATCCCCCATGCCGGACAAGCCGAAAAGCGTCTGGGTGTGCGCACCGAAATGAGTGGCAAAGCGAGTGATCTCGGTCAAGCCGCGAGTAATGAGCGCGGCGGTCGTATTGTCGCCGTAGGCCAATCCCTCTACCACGCCGGCAGCCAGCGCAATAATATTCTTCAACACGCCGCCATATTCCACGCCGATGACATCGGTGCTGTAGTATGCACGCAAATGAGGCAGCATGTAAATCTCCTGCGCACGCATGGCCGCTTCCGGCACTTTGGAGGCAATGACGGTCGCTGCCGGTTGCCCCAAGCCGACTTCTTCGGCGTGATTCGGGCCGGACAAGACGGCGATACGCGAGGTCTTGTCCGCAAACACCTCGTCGAGGACCAGCGACAAACGCCGGCCATCTGCGGACAGGCCTTTGGCCGCAGATATCACCAGGGCGTTGTCGCGCAGGAACGGGCGGATGGACTCCGCCGTGTTGGCGATCGCATGCGAAGGCGTCGCCAGGATAAGGGCTTCCGCGCCTTGCACTGCCTCTTCCAAATCGGAAGTCAAACGGACATGTTTCGGAATCTGCACTTCCGGCAAATAATCCAAATTTGCGCCTGCCGTGCGAATATCCTCAATCACTTTTTCTTCTCGTGAATAGAGAATAATATTTTCATGTCGCAAAGCCAATTGGGAGATCATCGCAGTTCCCCAACTGCCTGCGCCAATCATTGCTATTTTCATATCTTCACCTCGTTCTCGCGATCGGCTTTTCTTCACCTCGCCATAGACGAATTAAATTGTCTCTATGTTTAATTACTACTAGTATAGCAGCGATACAGGTAAAAACAAATATTTCACGCGGCAAGCCCAAGAAATATGAACTGATGGGGTAAGAAACGGCCGCTAAAATAGACGCTACCGATACGATTCGCCAGCCCAGCATGGCCGCTCCCCAAACCGCTATCGCAATGAGCGATCCCCAAGGAGATAAATAGGTGCAAACGCCCAAACCGGTCGCCACGCCGCGGCCGCCACGAAACTTCAAAAACACGGAAAAGAGATGCCCGAGCAAAGCCGCCGCCGCACAAAGAACCGCCAATAAGGGCTCACGCGAGCCGATGTATACTGCCGCCAATCCCTTGAGAAAATCGCCGGCAAACACCAAGAGAGCCGGCCCGATACCCAGGATTCTATACGCATTGGTAGCGCCGATATTATGGCTTCCCACGGTGCGTAAATCCACTTGATATCCCAAGCGTCCTACCACCAAGCCGGTGGGAAAGGAGCCCAATAAATACGCAATTAAAATAACCAGTGCGTTGCTCATTCTTCATCTCCGTCTTTTTTGCCGCGCAAGATCAGGCGGATCGGTGTGCCTTCAAAGCCGAACGATTCCCGCAAGCGATTTTCCAGGAAACGCATGTAGGAAAAATGTACCGCTTCCGTGTCATTGACAAAGATCACGAAAGTAGGCGGTTTGACACTCACTTGCGTCATGTAGTACAACTTGACCGCCTTGCCGTACTTCATCGGTGGCGGGTTGACCAATTTGGCATCCGCCAGAAGCTCGTTCAGGACGCCCGTCGAAACGCGCATATTTTGCTGTTCCGAAACAAATTTAATCAATTCTCCCAGACGATGAATCCTTTGCTTGGTCAATGCGGAAGCATATAAAATGGGAGCATATTGCAAGAATCCCAATTTCTCGCGAATGTCTTCGGAAAATACATTGGTCGTCTTGCTGTCCTTTTCAATCAGATCCCATTTATTCACCAAGATGATGATCCCCTTGCCGGCTTCATGCGCATAGCCGGCAATTTTCGTATCCTGCTCGGTGACACCGGCCGTCGCATCCAAGACCACGACGACGACATCGGAGCGATCGACCGCACGCAGCGAGCGAATCACGCTATAATGTTCAACCGGCAAGTCAATTTTGGCTTTGCGGCGCATTCCGGCCGTGTCGATCAGCACGAAGCGATCGCCGTCAAACGTCCAATGCGTGTCAATGGAGTCGCGAGTGGTTCCCGGAACATCGCTGACCAGGACACGTTCCTGTCCCAGCAAGGCATTGGTCAAGGAAGATTTCCCCACATTCGGACGACCGATCAAGGCCACATGAATGATGTCCTCTTCTTCTGCCGCCTGTGTTTGTTCCGGAAAATGCGCAATGACCGCATCCAACAAATCGCCCAGCCCCAACATATTGCTTGCCGAAATGGCATAGGGATCGCCCAGGCCGAGGTTGTAAAATTCATATACATTCATTTCCTGGGCCGGGCTGTCCACTTTATTGACCGCCAAAACCACCGGTTTGCCGGAGCCGCGCAACAAATTGGCGACCTGCTCATCATCGCGAGTCAAGCCGACTCGTCCGTCGCAGACGAAAATGATCACATCCGCCTCGGCAATTGCCAATTGAGCTTGCGCTCTCGTCCCCAACATAATCCGATCCGCCTCGGGAACTAAAAATTCAATTCCGCCGGTATCGATCAGCGTGAAATCCCTCTGCAACCATTGCGCATCAAAATAAATGCGGTCGCGAGTAACTCCCGGCACATCTTCCACAATTGAAATTCGTTTGTTGATAATCGTATTGAATAAGGTGGATTTCCCTACATTCGGTCGACCCACTACTGCTACTAAAGGTTTATCCATATTCTTCTCCATGCGTAAAAATGCGGGAGCTTTACGC
>JAEZZT010000080.1 GCA_023418435.1 Bacillota bacterium
CCAATGATACCTACTGTTCTCGGTTTAATACTCATTGTCAGTCCCTCCTTCAATAAAATTGTTCTAACTATGATAACAAATAAACATTGTCTAAGCAAGAGAAATTCATTCAATGATATAATAGAAAATAAACACGAAATAAGGAGATGAGTATTATGCCGAAACTTGTCATTTTAAATCACATGTCGGACCAAAAGTTGGCACAATTGCAGGCGCAATGTCCCGACGGACACATCGAGGCGTATCCGGATTTGGACGCGGCGCAAGAGGCATTGGCCGATGCGGACGCCGTCGCACTTTGGGGTTGGGTGGATCCTCGCCCCATTTTGCAAGCAGCCCCCAAACTGCGCTGGTTGCATTCATTGAGTGCCGGCATCGAAAATCTGTTGCCGTCGGAAGTAAAAGACAGTGACATCATCTTGACCAACAGCGCCGGCATCCATGATATTCCGGTCGCCGAACGCATTTTAGCCATGATGCTTGCGTTGGCGCATCGGCTGCCGGAAGCGGTACATCACCAGAGCCGTCATGAATGGAAGCGCTTGCCGATGCAAAGCCTGGAGGGAAAAACGGTCCTCATTGCGGGCTTCGGCGGCATCGGCCGTGAAACCGCCAAACGCACACGTGCGTTCGGCATGAAAGTAGTCGCTCTCAAACGACATATTACCACGGAACCGGATGCGGACCTGGTCATCACCCAGGAAGATCTTCACGAGCAGCTCGCCTTGGCCGATTTCGTCATTTGTGCCTTGCCGGGCACTCCGAGCACGGACGCATACTTCCGTGCCGCCGAGTTTGCTGCGATGAAAGACACCGCTTTCTTCATCAACGTGGCGCGCGGCTCCTTGGTGGCAGAAGACGATCTCATCAAAGCGTTGGAGAATCATGACATCGCCGGAGCCGGTTTGGATGTCTTCACGCGGGAACCATTGGCTGAAGACTCTCCGCTTTGGGATCTCCCCAATGCATTGATCACTGCTCATAGCGGCGCATTTACAGCGGATTTCTTCGACAAAATTCTGCACCTGACGATTGAAAACTATCAACGCTTCTGCCAAGGCGAAGAATTACTCCATGTCATCGACAAACAACAGGGATATTAAAAAGGCGACAATGTCGCCTTTTATCATGCTCTATATTCATAAGTGAGGAAGAATTGTCGTCCATCTCCCATATAACCGGTAGGTATGCCGCTGACATTCCGTACGGTGGTAGCATATTCGCGATCGAAAAGATTGCGAACCTGGAGGTTGAGACGTCCGTCTCCCAAGCGATACCGCAGGGAGGCATCCACGAGGATATCCGTCCCCAACCGTTGCGCATTTGTATCCGTCCAACGCGGTCCCAAGACGCGTACACCGATACCGGCATTCCACTTGGCATCCTGTCTCTGCAATGTTTCCGTATCCAACCAGATGGCAAAGGAATGTTTCGGCACCCCGTCGACATACTTGCCCAAGAAGTCGTTGCGCACTTGAGTTTGACGCGTCACATTGAAAGTATAGGCGGAGCGCAAGGCCAATTTACCTATATCCATGTAGCCTTCCAATTCCAAACCGCGCGATCTCTGCTCACCGATCGAACCGAAAGCGACCGGAATATACGGCTTCACGCGATACGGTACATTTTTCTGCTTAATGTCGAACCAAGCCAATGTCCAGAGCACCGGACGAGTGGCCGATTCATACCGGATACCCGCTTCCCATTGGCGCGCCGTTGTTGCCGGCAACTGCTTGCCTTCTTTGGTCGTCAGGCCGTGATTCGGTAAGTACGACGTTCGATAATTGGCGTAGGGTTTCCAATTTGCGCCGCTGCGATACACCACACCTACCTCGCCGGTGCGGGAGCTGCTACTGCTCTCTGTAGTCAAATGTTGATGCTTCGCCCAGCGCATGCCCATGAGGAAATTCCATTTTCCATGCTCATGTGCCTCTTGTACATACCATCCGGTTTCTCGCAGGCGACTGTCCTGTATTCTCGTGGGCTGCCACGCCGTCGAACCATCCAAGACACCTACAATCTCCCGATGTTGCAATACATCGTCCACGGCCCAAGCCGGCAACATCGTTTGTCGACTTACCATGCGAACCTTTTCTTGACGCCAATCCCAGCCCATCGTCAACCGGTTCTCCCAATTACGCCCGGCAGTTTGCCATTGCCAGGAGTGATCAAAAGATAAGGATCGACTGTGGTAGCGAGATTCCAAATGAGGACGGAAGAAGGATTTCTGCGGTGCGATATATACTCCCTCCGTATGACGAATCTCCGTATCCGTGTCGGCATACGCCGCCTGTTGGCGATAGCTCCAATGCTCATTCACTTGATGATCCAATGAGTATCCCAGGTATCGAGACGTGGCATCTCCCCCATCTATGCCCGGTAAGCCGAAGAACTTTTTCGCAGGCACTTCGTACACGGCATCATCCGGTTGGGAGGCAAACGCTCGCCACCGTTTGCGATAGGGAGCATCGTCCCCTTTCAAGCGATCCTTTTGATAGGACATGAAAAGATCGAGTTCGGTTTTGTCGCCAACTTGCCAATGCCAGGACGGTGCAATATAGAACCTGGACAATCGACTACCATCTACCGCCAAGTCTTGCGACCGATGCAAGGCCACCAAACGAAAATCCGCCTTAGTGGAAATATTTCCCTGCAAATCCATTGCCAATTGGCGACGATTGGCATTGCCCACTTGAGCTTCCAAGCGGATTCCCGGCGTACCTCCGGCTTTCTTCATCCGCAAATCGATACTGCCGCCGGCGGAAGCACTACCATTCAGAGTAGAAGAAGGGCCTTTGACGACAGCGACTTCCTCCATCCCGTAAATTTCGGGACTGAAGAGAGTGATTCCCGTATCCAGCGCGTTGGTCGATGTTGAAAACACTTTGGCGCCATTCAGTGTGACTCGATCATGGTTGACATCAAACCCACGCACTCGCGTGTAATTATAGAGGGGATATGCCGCCACTGCATTCATTACCCCTGCCGTATAGTCAATAGCGTCCGCCAATGAGGTCGCGCCAGTTTCCCGCAACTCTTTCTCGTTGATCACACTGACCGTAAACGGGGTTTTCCCTAATTCCTCACGATACTTGGTCACCAGACTGGACGCTCGCGTCGAGCGATACTCCGTCACGGTGATCCCTTCCAACTCAAATGCATGGTATGCTTGCGGCTCTTGAGCCGCCCATGCCTGGCTCATCGTGGTGGCAGCGACAACAGCCGCCAATAAAAACTTCTTATTCATTTTACACCTCGCACATAGTATTTGTCCGTACTCATGCGATTACTACTCACCCTTTTAGCCGCTTGCTCTGGCGCAAGCTCGCGGTCACTGAGTATCGAGGACATTATACTGAGGCGGCGAGGTCATTGTCAATCATTTTCTAATGTTTTGTCTAATTATTAAACGTATTTTCGATATGATACTTCCGAAAACAAAAACTCCGGAGGCTGAACTCACTCAACCATCCGGAGTATATTTTTAGAACTCAGTGCTCAGAGACACCATGTAAGTTCTGCCGGGATTCAGCATCAAGCCGCTTTCTCCCCAGCTGACTACCATCGTGGACCAATACTTGCGATCAAGTACATTGTACACATTGGCATTCAGCTGATACTTTCTTCCTCCCGCCGCAAAGTCGTACTTCGCTCCTACATCCAAACGATGCCAGGCAGGAACGCGTATCTTATTCATTTTATCCGCCCAGGAAGCGCCGGTATACATCCAGCGTCCGGTCAGGGCCAAACCTTCCACCGGTGTTTCCCACTCTACGCCCAAGGTGGCATGGATACGGGAAGTACCGTAGGCTTCTTTGCCGTTCAAACGAGCATCCTGCATGCGGCGCAAATCGGACTTCAAATACATCAGACCGCCCTGCAAGTGCAAGTGTTCGGTCGGGCTGCCGAAGATGTTCCACTCCACGCCGGAATGACGCACTTCGCCATCCATGCTGTAGACATTGTTGTCATTCAAAATGCCCTGCGGCTGACGCACGACGAAATAGCTGAGCGAGCCGCCCACTTTGCCGAAATCATACTTCGTGCCGACTTCATACTGCTTCGTCTGGAACGGTTTCAATACCTCGTATTGATTGGCCGCCCCTTTCGGCGCTGTCGCCGTATCCAAGCTGGAACCGTATGCTCCGTACAAAGACCAATTTTCATTCAATTTGCGCAAGACGGCAATGGTCGGCAACCAGGCGGTACGCTCCCATTTCGGTGTGCGAATGTTTTGATGACGTATGCCCCAATACACGTGGTTCCGATCCGCATCCCAGCTCATATGGTCGACCGCATAATAGCTTCGATACACGGTCGGCTTCGTCGGTGTGAACAGAGCCGGAGCCACTTGCGGTTTCAGGAATGTCTGCAAGGCAGTCGTGTCATAGATATTGGCACGCACTGTGGAAGTCGTGCCGTTCTTGCCCCCTGCCCAATCGCTGAGCGTACTGAGGCGATCGAAACCGGCACTCCATTGATGCTTGATGCTGCCTTGCATCAGCTCGCCGCGCAAACCGAATGACAAGCTATGCCGCAACTGTCGGCTTTGACTCTGATTGCCGCTGATCGACAATTCATAATCGCCCGCATCGTTCAACAGTTTCGGCTTGCTGTCCAAGTAGCCCGGATAATCGATGCTTTGGAATCCATACTTGAGGAATGCCGTCAAATCCTTATTCAAGCGTTGTTGGTGGCTGAATGCAACCACTTTACGAGAACGGCTCAATTCGGACCAGGCCGGCATAAAGTTG
>JAEZZT010000090.1 GCA_023418435.1 Bacillota bacterium
GTGCCAGTACTGATGGTATCCCGGCAAATCCAACTCCAATTGTCCCGGTTGCATCTTGGTTTCCTGCAGGCAAAATGCATCCGCATCCAGGGCGACAAACGACTCCATGAACCCTTTCTTCACACAAGCTCGTATGCCATTGACATTCCACGATATATATCTCATAATTTCACCTCATTTATATTCATTATTCCTCTGTTGCGACATATCCATTCGTTATCATTCATTGTAATGAATAATCAAAACCTTGTCAAAATGAAGATGCAAAAATACATTGCCAATAAAATAAACATTGTGATACAATCTTTTTATAATACTACAGTTAGTTGCAGAGTAGGTAAAAATGAAAAAATTATTTGGTTTATTTTTAGCCTTGGCGCTCTTCCTCCCGCTATCGGCACGAGCGGATATCGAAACCTACACCGATAGCTATGGCGAAGAGCAGATCCAAATGCATCATGAGGAAATCACGCCGGACGGAGTCATCATCGATCTCTATTTCCGTGCCGAGCCGGATCCCATCATTATTCTTCGCACCCAACAAGCAAACAAAGTTTCCTTGCTGTATAGCAATGGTCCCAGTATGTTCATCACGGAAGGCCTCTACTATCGTACCCCGAAGGCTTTAGATTTTCTCGTGAAATGGGTGGAAATACTGGATGTCATCGCTGAAGATGATTATTACGAAGATGGTGCCCAAATTTATCAATTGGATTTCAACGCCAATCAATCCCGCCTCTTGCGACTTATCCGGGAAGACAAGAAATTCGTCTTCGACGTCATAGTAAGAGCCGCTTCTTGGACTAAAACGGAAACCTATTATACATTGGAAGTCGATAAACAAATGCGCGAGGAAATGCGCGAAGTATTGAAAAATGCCGAAAAGCTGAAATAAGGAGGATCATATGAAAAAAATTATCCTGACAATCTGGGCTCTCTTGCTCCTACTCCCTTTGTCAGCCCATGCGGAGCTGTTTCACTATACGGGGAATAGCGGAGTAAGTGAAATCGCCTTTTCAAAAGAAATCATCACTCCGGAAGGAATTATTCTTCATGTCAATATCCATGCCTCAGGACCCAGTATCTTAGTGCAATTGAAGCAAAGTGAACAATATCATTACAGAGGTCTTAGTGGTTGGATCAAAGTTCAAAAGCTTTCCTTTAAATCTCGTGCCAAGGTTTCCTACACCAGCCCCAATGCCGAAGTATTTCCTAAGCTCAGAGAAAGTTGGGATAATGAAGGAAGTTTAAGAGTCCAAAACATGTTATTTTATGCCAAGAGTCCACGCTTTCTTCGCCTCATGAAGGAGGGCCATCCTACCACTTTGATCATCACAGCAAAACATTGGAACTCAGAAATTGCTTTTCCCATTCGTCTCGACGAAAATGACGTGAAGGAAATTCAGCAGGTACTTTTCCAAGCCTAGCACCAAGCCAATCAATGCTTGGCTTTTTTCTTGCCAATTTTTCAGTCTTTTTCTCGGCCTACCGTGCTATAATGAAAATAAATGCCTCAAAGGAGAACAATATGAAACGAGTGGTTATTACCGTAATCGGCGCCGATCGCGTCGGAATTATTGCTGCCGTGACGCAAGTGCTGGCAGAAAAGCACATCAATGTGCTCTCAATCAATCAAACGATTTTGGATGGTTTCTTCAACATGATTCTCATCGGCGATATGACCGATGCCTCCACCGATATGCAATCCCTGCAGACGGAGTTGGCCGGATTGGGTGAGAAAATGGGCTTGGAAATCCGTGCGCAATTGGCGGATTTATTCTATAGTATGCATCGGATTTAGGTGAGCAATATGTTGGAGTTGAACGAAATACTACAAACCCGCCGCATGTTCGATGAGCATCGCTTGGATGTGCGCACGATCACCATGGGTATCTCGTTGCGTTCCTGTGTCGCAACGGATGGCCGAACACTTTGCCAAAATATTTATGACCACATCTGTCGCACGGCGGAAAATCTCGTCAAAACCGGCGAGGACATTTCCCGCGAGTACGGCATCCCCATCATCAACAAAAGGGTCGCCGTGACCCCCATCGCCTTGATCGCCGAGGCCTCGGACCTGAAGTCCTACGTCCCCGTCGCCAAGGCGCTCGATGATGCCGCCAAAGCCGTCGGCATCGATTTCCTCGGCGGCTTTTCCGCCTTGGTCGAAAGCGGCATCACCCGCGGCGACCAAATCCTGCTCGATTCCATTCCGGAAGCACTCGCCGTCACCGATCGCGTTTGCTCTTCCGTTGCCGTCGGTTCGACGAAAGCCGGCCTCAACATGGATGCCATTCGTCAAATCGGCGAAATCATCAAAAAAGCCGCCGCTCTGACTGCCGACAATGATGCCCTCGGCTGTGCCAAATTGGTGGCTTTCTGCAATCCCGTAGAGGACAATCCCTTCATGGCGGGCGCGTTCCACGGCGTCACTCAAGGTGACGTCTGCGTCCATGTCGGCGTATCCGGACCGGGCGTGGTCAAATCCGCACTCGAAGAAGTGAAGGGTCTCCCCTTCGATGTCGTCGCGGAAACCGTCAAACGCACCGCGTTCCGCATCACCCGCATCGGCCAGCTGGTCGCCCAGGAAGCCGCCGCTCGCTTGCAGGTTCCCTTCGGCATCGTCGACCTGTCACTGGCTCCGACCAGTGACATCGGTGACAGCGTGGCCCATGTCCTCGAAGAAATGGGCCTCGAAAGTTGCGGTGCACCGGGAACGACTGCGGCGCTCGCGCTCCTCAACGACGCCGTCAAGAAAGGCGGCCTGATGGCCTCCGGACGAGTCGGCGGCCTGTCCGGCGCATTCATCCCCGTCAGCGAAGACTTAGGTATGATCCAAGCCGCCGAACGAGGTGCCCTCACGCTCGAAAAACTCGAAGCCATGACCTGCGTCTGCTCGGTCGGCCTCGACATGATCGCCGTACCCGGCGATACTTCGGCCGCCACCCTGTCCGCCATCTTGGCCGATGAGGCGGCGATCGGCATGATCAACAACAAGACCACGGCCACCCGCATCATTCCCGTCCCCGGCAAAAAAGTCGGTGAAACCGTCAACTTCGGCGGACTCTTGGGATATGCGCCCATCATGGCCGTCAATACATTCAAAGCCGATGAATTCATCGCTCGCGGAGGACGTATTCCCGCCCCCGTACGCAGCTTGACCAACTAAAAAGGATTTGCCGCAAGGCAAATCCTTTTTTCACGGTTACACAATCCACGACATAATCGTCAATACACAAAGTGCATTCAAGATACTGGTCAGCATCAACAGCGGCCAGTATTTTTTCGGTACATCCGCTACCCCGAGCAAACGTCCCATGTACTGCAACTGCGATCCCATCAGAACACAGGCCGGGAACAACATCGTCACATGGACACCTTGCAAGACACCCGAGGCAATCATGCTTGCCGCCAAACCCGTTCCTGCCGACAGCGACAGCCACGAGGTCAAGAGCACCATGATGGCCTGGCCCGGAAGTCCGAATACGCCCATCAGCGGGCCGAAAATCTTACCGATAAAATCCATGACGCCCAAAATCGTCAAAATATACGCAATCGTGTACGCCATCAAGACATTCGGCAAGAGGTTTTGGGTAGCCACCGTAAAGCCCTTGCGAGCGCCGATGACAAAAATATCAAAGGGATTTCCCGATTTCTTCTGACTCATTCAAAATCCCTCCTATACACGGTATTCAACATCGTGCGGATAAATACACCGCCGACAAATTTAAAGATAAATATCAAGGCCAAGGGCAAGACTACCGGCACCGTCA
>JAEZZT010000137.1 GCA_023418435.1 Bacillota bacterium
TTGGACGACCATCAATATCAACATGCCGCGAATGGGTACATCGCATTGGCTCACTGTGGCAAATATTTTGGGAAATACACCCGTTTGGGCCGAACTTTTGAACACTTGCGAAAGTGTAAATTGCCAACAAAGCAAGGCTCCGCAACAGGAGACTACCATCATGGCCATGATAATGCGCCCGATCGTCAAGTCGAACATCCATGAAAACGCCAGACCGAAGGGAGCATTGGAGCTCAAAAGATCGGAGTTCGGTACGATCCCCGCCATAATATTGGTCGACAGTACATAGATAATAGCTACAAATAATGTTCCGAAGAAAGTCGCTCGCGGTACATCACGTTGAGGATTTTCGATGGCATCCATGTTGGCTGCGGCCGACTCAAAGCCCAAGAAGGTCCACAATGTCAAGGTAACGGACTCACTGACCGCGTCAAAGAGAGGCAGACCGTTCGGATTCCAAGCGGCTTTGTACATGTCGAGATCGAACCAGAACCAGCCGAGCACCGATATGAAGGCGACCGGTAGGATCGCGCCCCAGACGGTAACCGAGGAAATACGCCCCGTCATACCGCTACCGCCGAAATTGAGCACACCGGCCGTCCACAGCAGGCCGATCGTCATCAGGGTAATCTGCCAAGGGGCGAGCGCCCAATTCATCAATGTGGACGCGTAGCCGACGGCGGCGACTGCAATGGCGACATTGGCAATCACCAACGATACCGAATACGAAAAATTCGTCATGTAGTAGCCGACCAGTCCAAAACGATATGCCGCGTAGCCTCCCATGCCGCCACGATTGCGCGAGAACATACCGCATTGGGCGAAGACATGCGCCAAACACAAAGATCCCACTGCCGTTACCAACCATGAAAGCACGGATACGGTTCCTACTCTAGCCAATTTTGTCGGCAACATAATAATACCCGCCCCCAACATATTGGCAGCTGTCAGCATGGTTAATTGCCAGACATTCATCTTCTTTCCTTGTGATGAACTCAAAGGTATCACCCCTTAATATTAAGCGTAGGCAACCTTCTGAAAAGCATTCTGTCCAGTTGCTATTTGATTATACCACAGGAAAATAGATATCGTTATATCGAAATTTCTTCGTTGCCATACACTACTTCTAATTTATTTTGATAGCTTTTTACGAACCTCCGTTACGTTCTTTTAAATTCTTAAACAGCCCGTCCTCGGTTATTCTCATTTATGATATTCTTTCTCACTCATTATCATTTAGTTTTTTTCTTATCATTTTCCACTATACAAAGTAAAAAAGAGGTTGTATAATGTAGCTATAGATGAACACATATTCATTCGTTCATCAAAGTAAGAATCAGAAAGGGGTATTTATTATGAAAACCTGCGGAGAAATGAAAGTCGGTCAAGTATATGCTTGTGAACATTGTGGATTTGAAATCGAAGTGAAACACGAATGTGATTGTCACACCGGTTCGGATTGCCAACCAAACGAAGCACATCCTTGCTGCGAATTTGCTTGCTGCGGCGAAAGCATGAAATTGAAATAAGAGATCTACACCCCGCTTTCTTCCCTGTGAAACGGGGTGTTTTTCTTTTCGTTTTTTTGTTTCGCCGGATAATTATGTTATAATGATAATGTTAAAAGGGAGTAACTTAAAAGACATGGTCGTCAATACGCCTACTAGGCCGGCGATGTCCATCCCCGGGATGAGGTGAGACTTTTATCGAGAGGATAAGAGTCTTTTTTGTTGGTCTCAAAGGAGGACCCTATGGAATTATTCGGTATATGGTTGGAGCCATCCATGATCATGCATTATTTATTTGTCTTGGTCATGCTCGTTTTTATGGAAGGTATTTTATCGGCGGACAATGCCTTGGTGTTGGCCGTGATGGTGCGCCCGTTGCCGCCCAAAGATCGCAGTCATGCTTTGTTCTATGGGTTGGTGGGGGCGTTGGTCCTGCGCTTTGCCGCTTTATTTGCGATCAGTTATCTGGCGGACATTTGGCAGGCGCAAGCGATCGGTGCGGCATATCTGATGTTTATCGCTGCCAAGAATCTATATCGCTACCAGGCACAACACATCAGTCATGAAACCTCATTGCCACCGGATAAGATTCCCGTTGCTACGGCTTGTTCGGCACGCGATTTCTGGCTCACCGTTGTCCGCGTCGAGCTGGCGGACATTGCCTTTGCCATCGACTCCATCCTGGCGGCTGTGGCGATCGCCATGGCGTTGCCGGATAGTGGGATCGGGCATATCGGCGGCTTGGATACCGGTAAATTCTTCGTCGTCTTCGTCGGCGGCATGGCCGGTATCGTTCTGATGCGTTTTGCAGCTCAATTCTTTGTCCGTCTGCTCGATCGACATCCCAAGCTGGAAGTGTCTGCGTTCCTCCTGGTGTTCTGGGTGGGCATCAAATTGGCCGTCGTCACCTTGGCGCATCCGGCCTTGGGAGTCTTGCCGCATAGTTTCCCCGAAAGCACGATTTGGCAGATCATCTTTTTCGGCGGCATGATTGCCGTTGCCGCTTGGGGCTGGTTTACTTCGACAAAAGCCGCTCACTAATATACGAAAAAAGCCTCCATGGAATTTTCCGTGGAGGCTTTTGCTATTTCTATTTGCGATGCACCATAAATCCCGTTGCCTGTTGAGTTGCCATAATAGTAATATCGCTGATCTGGACTCGTGCCGGACGACTCAAAATAAAGTCGATAATCTCGGCAATATCTTCCGCTTTCAAGGCATCTATTCCTTCGTAAACGGCCGCTGCTTTTTCCTCATCGCCACGATAACGCACCGTACTGAATGGTGTTTCCACAATTCCCGGCATCACGGTGGTGACCTTGATATCCGTAGCCATCGTATCAATACGAATTCCGTCGGAGAGCATTTTTACGGCCGCTTTCGTAGCACAATAGATCGCGGCTCCTGCGTACTCAAATTGTCCGGCGGTGGACCCCATGTTGATGATATGTCCATTTCCTCGTTCCTTCATCGCCGGCAGCGTTGCCCTCGTCATATACAAGAGGCCTTTGACATTCGTGTCGATGACTTCATCAATTGCTTCCCATTGTGTTTCTTCGTACGACACCAGATCCCTTGCCAAACCGGCATTGTTGATCAACACATCCGGCGCGCCGGAACTTTGGAGAAGTTCTTCTATCAGCATCTGTACGCTCCGGCGATCCGTCACATCCAAAGTATGTATGTCGACCTGAGCACCTTTCTCCCGACAAAGCGCAGCCACTTCTTCTAAAGCCGCTTCCCGACGTGCAAAAAGCACCAACTCCACACCGGCGCGAGCCAGGCATTCGGCAGTCGCTTTACCGATCCCGCTGGATGCACCTGTAATCCAAATTTTCTGCATATTATTCACCTCTTTATTTCATCATACCATATCCGTAGTATTATCTTCATCGACTGAAAGGTCATAAAGTCAAAATCATGATGTTTTTCGGTCACAAATAGGACCATAATTCTGAAAATTTTTCTGTAATTATCTTGACATCTCTATACAATTAGTTTATCCTATAGTTAGAAATGCTGTAACGAGTTCAAATACAGATTTATCCAAACCGTCTCTATGAGACTCTGCGTTGGCAGACGATAACACTCCGAGGAGTGTTTTTTTCGTTGGGACGATTCGGCACGAAATGAAAAGGTAGGCGACAAAGATCGCCTACCTTTTTTACTTACCTTCAAAAGTTCCGAAGACAATGGCTTGGCCATCACGTACCATTTGCCGTCCTTTGGCAAATAGATGCACCAGCTCATAGTCTTCATTCAAGACCAAAATGTCCGCATCGTAACCGACTTCGATTCTGCCTTTGCCGGTCAATTTCAACAGATCCGCCACATTGCGTGTGACAATGGCCAAGGCCTCACTCGGATTTCCGCCTTCTTGCAGGATGAAATCTCTGGTTTCCGCCAGGAGCGACGACTGATCCGCCACGCCGACTCCGATATTATTTCCTTCTTCATCAAAAATCGGCACCGATCCGTTGCCATCCGAACTCATCAGGATCTGTCGGCAGGGCACGCCGGCATCCAACAACCGACGAATTGCCTCCGCCGGTTTCACCGAGTTCTCCGGTCCCGTCAAGGGAGAGACACCGGAGGTAACGTCGACAAAACCGCCTGCCAATGCATAGTCGATGGCATCTTCAAACAAATAAGGATTGCGATTGATATGAGTGGGGAGCATGTTGCTGTAGGGAATTTCCGTTTCATTGACAATTCTGCGCAAAGGCTCCAAACAACGCTTGCCGTCTCCGATGTGGAAATCCACAATGCCCGCCTTGCCACTGAGCATTCCGCCCACGCGAGCCTGTGCCACCACGTCATTGTAGGCTTCTTGCGGAGGTTGCGCACTGCGATGATCGGAAACCGCAATTTCCCCGGCACCGATGCATTTGTCAATGAGGATAATATCATTGCGCACACTGCCCGTCAGCGTCGGTGTCGGCAATTGGTAGGCTCCGGCATAAATATATGTCGAGATACCTTCCGTTTCCAGACCTCTGGCTTTGGCGAGCAGGTTTTCCATCGAGCGCGTCGTACCGTCGGTGCCCAATAGACCGCAAACGGTCGTCACGCCGGCCATGGTAATGGAGGACAGTTGAATCTCCGGCGTGCGGGTCGCATAACCGCCTTCACCACCGCCTCCCGTAATATGTACATGGTTGTCGATCAACCCCGGCGCCAGAATATGCCCGGTGAGATCGATCTCTGCACAAGGCACTCCGCTCAACTCGATATGTTCCTCGATCGCCGCAATCTTGCCCGCTGCGATCAACACATCCCGACGCCCCATATCTTCCGGAGACAAAACATGAGCATTCCGTAAGATAGTAAACATACTTTCTCATCCCTTTCGACTATTTAGCGAAAAATTGTAAGATCAATTCCATTGCCCAAATCGAAGCCAAGGCGTTGAATACGCAAATTCCGATGATGATCGGATAATGTTTGCCGGGAACTTCGGCCGTTCCCAAGACACGCCCCACATTCTGAACGGGATTGCCCATCAGGTAGCAGGCCGGCAATAATACCGTTGCATGCCACGGTGTCAGTGTGCCGGCAGTCAACAAAGCCGCCATCACGCCGACGGCTCCGCCCATACTCAAGAGAGATGCCAACAGTACCGTCACGGCTTCCCCCGGCAAGAACCACAGCGACATCACCGGACCGGCCACGCTGCCGATAAAATTCAACAAGCCGGTGACTTTTAAGGCATGAATGAGGATGAAGGCCAACATGACATTGGGAAGCATGTTGCGAATACCGATCAGGAGGCCCTTGTATGCGCCTTCGGTAAATAACTCTACAAACCCTTTACTTTTTTGATTGCTCATGCCGCCTCGCCTCCTCTCTTGCCCGAGTCTTTTCCTTCTACCATCTGCAAATAGAAACGCACAATATTACCCCCGATGAATTTGAAGACCAAAATCACCAGGAGCGGCAAACCGATCGGCACCAAGATAATTGAAAATACCGCGACTGCCGAAGAGAAGTAATTCGATAACGGTGCGGAACCGGTGATTTGATACGCACAAAAGATACTGCGCTCTCGATCGGTCAATTCACCTTCTTCGTAGAGGACCTTCGTCATACCGGCCGCCGCATCCGTCGTCTGCAAGTTGGCGATCATTGCCAAACCGCAAACGCCGGGAATTCCGAGCAGCGGTTTCAGCAAAGGAGTCAAGAACTTTTGCGCCACGCGCAAACCGCCATAGCCTTCCACCACGTGGATAATCGCAATGGCAAAAATCAGCGCCGGCAAGAGCGTCAAGGCAAACAGAAATCCGTCTCTCGCTCCCGTACCGTTGGCTCCACGGAAGGATGCCATTTTTCCGGCCGCCGTCTCCCATGTACCGAACGAACCATTCAGCACACTGAAATCAAAAACTTGTGTCCAATTGCCCGCCGAGGCAAAAATACCGGAAAAGAAAATGACAGCTCCGAAAAAAGCGACGTAACTTTTCCAAGACACTTTTGGGGAATCATATGAATCCATACCAATACCTCCTTTAATCTTTATTTTATTGTAGCGAAAGAAGCTTACGAAATCAATTCTCTGTACGCAAATTATCTTGTATACATTTCATTGAAATCCAAAGAATAAAAGAACCTCCTATATAGGAGGTTCTTTTATTCTTCATCTGGTAATTCCACATTACTGTAAACATCTTTCACATCATCACAATCGTCCAAAGCATCTAGCAGATTTTGCATCTTTCGTGCATCCTCGCCATCCAGTGCAATGGTCGTATCCGGTACCATCGTGATTTTGCTAACAATCGTCGGTACATTGGCATTCGCCAAAGCTTGTTCTACCGCATCATAATCTTCCGGTGTAGTAATGATTTCATATTCATCTTCATTCGATTTGAAATCTTCTGCACCGGCTTCTAGTGCTAGCATCATTAGTTCTTCCTCATCGTATGCATCATGTTCTACTACAAATACGCCCTTGCGCTTGAACATCCAAGCCACACAGCCGGTTTCTCCCATGTTACCACCATGCTTATTGAATGCATGGCGAACATCGGCAGCTGCCCGATTGCGATTATCTGTCATGACTTCTACCGTAATCGCTACTCCGCCAGGACCATAACCTTCATAAGTCATTTCTTCATAATTGCCACCATCTGTTGCACCGATGCCTTTTTGAATAGCGCGCTGAATATTTTCCTTGGGTACATTGTTTTCACGAGCTTTTTGCAACGCCAACTTCAAACGCATATTGCCTGTAGGATCGGCACCACCCAAACGAGCAGCAACTGTAATTTCTTTGCCAATTTTCGTTGTAATTTTAGCCCGCAAAGCGTCATTTTTACCTTTTTTATGTTTAATGTTAGACCACTTTGAATGTCCTGACATGAATATTCCTCCTTAGTCAACTCCACCATGCTTCGCCGAGCAATCTATCCAACATAATTGCTGCCGCAGCACGTACGCAGAGATGATTGTATCGACCTGCTCCGTAGATCGGTTCCAAAATATAATCAAATTGTTGCATCATTTCTTCCGTCATACCGTATCCGGTACCGAAGAGTAACAAATAAGACTCTTTCGTTTCTTGCAATTTTTGCCGCATCTCCCGATACGTAATCGTATTGGGATAGACACGTGCATCCGTCGTAATAATCTTGGGCGGACTGCCCGTTTCCTCCGTAATGCTTGCCACCGCGTCTTGCCAAGTTTCGACCAGGCTCAGACCTTGAAACGCATCCTTGCGATCCGGATTGTAAGTCGACCCGAATCCCGTCTGCCAGTGAGCCATGATTTCCGTCGCCAATTCTCTTTGCGCCGGTACGGGATGAATAATGAAATATTTTTGTACCCCATAAGTCGTTGCCGAGCGCGCGATGTCATGAATGTCATAATTCGTCAAGGCAGTAGTAATAATCTCGCGATGTTTATTGTAAATCGGATAATGAACGAGACCGATATATAATCCGGACATATTATTCCTCCTCTGCCTCGGTCGAAGAATCTATATATTTTTGCCAAATATCCGGACGCAATAATCGCGTTCTACGCAACGACTCTTCGTGTCGCCACTTTTCTATATTGGCATGATGGCCGGACAGCAATATATCCGGAACCCGATAGCCTCGGAATTCGGCAGGTTTGGTATATTGCGGATATTCCAACAATGGCGTGTAAAACGAATCCGCACTGGCACCGTCCGGATCGCCCAGTACTCCCGGAAGCATTCTGGCTACCGCATCTACAATGACCATGGCCGGCAACTCGCCGCCGGTCAGTACATAGTCACCGATCGAGATGGTCTCATCCACCAGGACATCTTCCACTCGCTGATCAATGCCTTCATAATGACCGCAAATCAACACCAACCGATCGTAACGTGCCAGCTCTTTGGCTTTGTCCTGCGTGAACGGCTGCCCCGTCGGTGCGGTCAAGATGATTCGCGTCGTTTCATCTCGTTGCGGCAAAATGGACTCCACCGCGAGAAATATCGGTTCGGCTCGCATCAACATACCGCTACCGCCACCATACGGCGTATCGTCGACATGCCCATGCTTATTCCCCGCAAAATCTCTGGGATTGGTGTAGTGCAACTCCAAAATTCCGGACTCCGCCGCTCTCTTGATCATGCTGTGAGCAGCAAACGCATCCAAAAATTCCGGAAACAGCGAAATGAAGTCAACGCGCATCTTCATCCACCCATTCCGGCATATCCACCACCATTTTCCCCGCTTCGAGGTCAATCAACGGAATATGCTTTTTGAGTGCCGGTAGCATCTTGACGCCGGTTTCACCGCTGATGACATACACATCATTGGCTCCCGGTTGCAAGACCTCGGACAAAGTCCCCAGCACATTGCCCTCCAAGTCCACCACCTGCAAGCCGACGAGGTCGCTGATATAGTACGTCCCCTCCGGTCTCGGCGGCAGCTCTTCTCTGGGCATTTCTATCCATTTTCCTACCAATGCCTGGGCATCTTCGCGAGACTCGATCCCCGCAAAAACTACACAATATACATTTTTGTGCGGTCGCACCGAAAGAATCCGATAGCGATTGCCGTCAATATAAAAATGCGGCAAATCGGCAAAAATCTCCGGCCGATCCGTTTCCGGCTTGATACGAAGTTCACCCCGCACGCCGTGCGGGGCTACAATTCGACCGAGAACCAGCATTTCAGCGCTGCTCATTATTCACGAAATGCAATAATTTTGCCGTCTTCGAGCAAAATTTCTGCACCCATAAATTGATTCAAGTCGTCGCCGACTTTCACAGTAACTGTGCGCTCCATTTGAGCTCGCGGAATTTCGGATCCCAATTCCAATTCCGAGATCTGTTTTTCTTCCGCCGTCAATTGGGCTTTCATTTGCATGAGCTTCTCTTTATTCTCTTCAATTTGTGCACGCAAGCTGATCAAGCCTTGTGCATCAATTTTTGCCTGTTCGCTCAACAATCTTTTGGCTTGGAATTCGATTTGTTGCAAATCTTGTTCTACCAAGTCCAAACGACCGCGCACTTCTTTGGTCATGCGTTCTTTCAAGTCCTGAGTAACTTTGGATTTGATGAGAACAGGGCAACGGAGTTCCATTTGTTCCATGGTAATTCCTCCTACATAATATCTACTGTGACTTTTTTGTTCTTTTTGATTGCTCCTGCTTTAACCACCGTACGCAACGCTTTGGCGATGCGTCCCTGACGGCCGATCACTTTGCCGGTGTCTTCAGGGGCCACTGTCAGTTCGTAAACATCCAAGCGACCTTTCTGAACGACATTGACTTGGACCGCATCAGGATTTCGCACTAGCGATTTTGCAATCACTTCTACCAATTCTTTCATCAGTATCGCCTCGCTTATTTCTTCATTTCCGCGAATTTAGCCATGATGCCTTGTTTGCGGAACAAAGAACGTACCGTATCGGTCGGTTGAGCCCCTTTGGCCAACCATTCCAATGCTTTTTCTTCGTCAATTTGAAGTTCAGCCGGTTGCTTTACAGAGTCATAGAAACCGATCGTATCAGCCGGACGGCCTCCACGCGGCAAGCTGGATTCCATTACTACAATACGATAGAAAGGAACTTTCTTTGCACCTCTGCGTGCCAAACGAATTTTTAACATGTTGTCACCTCCTTGAAAATATCCTTTATTGTGGCATGAAAGGCAAGCGGAAGCCGCCTTTCTTATTTTTTTCCATACGTTTCATGCGTTTCATCATCTTGCGCATTTCCATGAACTGCTTGACGAAACGATTGACATCCTGCACTCTGGTCCCCGACCCCATGGCAATCCGCTTACGACGACTGCCGTTCAAGATACCGGGTTCTCTTCGTTCCTGCTGGGTCATCGATTGAATGATGGCTTCAATTTTCTTGATTTCGCCACCTTCCAGATCGACATCTTTCAGCTGATCTTTGATTTTTCCCATGCCGGGGATCATCCCCAAGATACTTTGGAACGATCCGAGTCTACGAATCTGATTCAATTGTCGCAGGAAATCATCCATCGTGAATTCGCCGGCAGACAGTTGCGCTTCCATGCGCTGCGCTTCTTCGGCATCAAACTCTCGCTGTGCCTTTTCGAGTAATGTCTGCAGGTCGCCCATGTCCAGGATTCGGCTGGCCATACGATCCGGATGAAACTCCTCCAGTCCGTCTGCCAACTTCTCACTGACACCGACCATTTTGATCGGTTTGCCGGTCACCGTCTTGATGGACAATGCAGCACCGCCGCGCGCGTCCCCATCCATCTTGGTAAGAACGGTACCGTCGATTCCCAGGCTTTCGTCAAAAGTTTGGGCTGTCGTTACCGCATCCTGGCCGGTCATGGAGTCCAATACGAGGAGAATTTCATGCGGTCGCACTTCCGCCTTGATTTGGCGCAATTCTTCCATCAATTTTTCGTCGATGGTCAAGCGTCCGGCGGTGTCCAGGATCAACACGTCTTTGCCATAGGACTTGGCAGCTTGTACCGCATACTTGGCAATCCGTACCGGATCGACCTTCTCGTCCATTCGGAACACCGGAATGTCGATTTGTTCCCCGAGAACTTCCAACTGTTTGATAGCCGCCGGACGATATACGTCACAGGCAGCCAGCAAGGGCTGTTTGCCCTTCTTTTTAAACCACAGGGCCAATTTGCCGGCCGTCGTGGTTTTACCGGCCCCTTGCAAGCCGACCAACATAATCACGGTCGGACCGTTGGATGCCGTCATAATCTTGCTCGATGTGCCGCCCAATAATTGAGTCAGTTCGTCGCGAACAATCTTGATCACGGTTTGGTCCGGCTTCAGACTGCCGAACACTTCTTCACCCATGGCTTTTTCACGTACCGAAGCGATGAAGTCTTTTGCTACTTTGAAATGCACATCCGCTTCCAACAAGGCGCGGCGCACTTCACGCAACGCAGCATCGATATCACTTTCCGACAGTTTGCCTTTACCGCGAAGATCCGCGAATGCCTGTTGCAGTTTTTCACCTAAACTATCAAATGCCATATTTTCTCCTATTTCGCCAACTCCTGCAAGGCAGGTTCCCAACGTCGTCTTTCTTCATCAGACATCCGGCTCAGCAAAGCTTCCAATTGTTCTTCTCGCCGATGCTTTAC
>JAEZZT010000077.1 GCA_023418435.1 Bacillota bacterium
GGATACTTGCGTCGCGTGCGGGAGTTGACGGCGGAATATGATGTCTTGTTGATCGTGGATGAAGTGGCGACCGGATTCGGGCGGACGGGAAAGATGTTTGCTTGCGAGCACGAAGACGTTTCACCGGACTTCATGACCTTGAGCAAGGGGATTACGGGCGGATACTTGCCGTTGGCTGCGACGCTGACGACACAAAAGATTTATGATGCATTCCTGGGACGTTACGACGAGGGCAAGACTTTTTATCATGGTCACTCGTATACGGGAAATGCCTTGGCTTGTGCAGCGGCATTGGCCAATATAGAGATTTTTGCCAAAGACCGGGTAATAGAGGGTTTGGGGGCAAAAATTGAAGCCGGTCAGGAAGTGATGGCGCGCATCGGTGCGCATCCTCATGTCAAAGAAGCCCGTCAGTGCGGCTTGATTTTCGGGATTGAATTGATTGCCGACAAGAGTACGATGACTCCTTATCCGGTAGCGGCGGCAATGGGGGCACGCATAGGTCGCAAAGCAAGAGAATACGGCTTGATGATGAGACCGATCGGAGATGTATTGATTTTGATGCCTCCGTTGGCTTCGACCGCGGACCAAGTTCGAGACATGCTGGAAATTCTCTACCGCGCGCTGGAAGAGGTGACATCGGAATCTGCCGAAGCGGATTTTGAGCCCACGGTACTGTAATTGGAGGGAAATTGAGGATGAAAACGAGGGAATTGATTCAAGAAGCGTTATTTGTCGCTTTGATTGCCATCGGCGCATTTATCCGCATTCCATTGGCTTGGATGGATTATTGCACGCTCGGCATGCTGTTTGTATTGTGGGCGGGCTACCTCTTGGGAGCCAAACGGGGACTACGAGCAGTGGCGGTTTATACGGCGTTAGGACTTGCCGGTGTGCCCGTGTTTGTGGAAGGTGGCGGCCTGGCCTATATCTTCAAGCCGACGTTCGGCTACTTGTTGGGGTATATGGCATGTGCTTATTGGGCCGGCTATGCACAACATCGTTTTCACCCTCGTACGATCAAACAATATTTTCTGATTACGATGGCGGGAATATGGATTGTTTATTTCTTCGGTATCGGCTATAAATATTGGTTGATGAACTATTATTTCAATCAAGTCCTACCGCTGTGGGCCATCATGAGCGCATCATTGATCCCCATGCCCGCAGAAGTGACCCTCTTCGGGCTGGCCAGCGGTTTGATGATTCCGCGCTTGCGTAAACAATTGCAATCGTAACGACGATAGACGAAAAGAGATGAGCGAAGGTGTACCGACTTCTAAAAGTTAGAGCTGATTTTCTAACTTTTGGTAGTCACATCAATGGCTGATCTCTTTTTTGTATACTGTACTTTTGTCATAGAATGGTTGCGTTTTCGGCATGGATTCTTTACAATGAAATATAGATTAAAGTGATAAATCATATGGAGGGTGAGCAATGTCAACGAAGAAACCAATACGTCAAATACGTTCGGTAATGGTAGCCAATCGAGGTGAAATTGCCATTCGTGTATTTCGAGCTTGTAATGAATTGGGATTGCGTACAGTTGCCGTATATTCCAAAGAAGATGCTCTATCCTTACATCGCAATCGTGCGGATGAAGCCTACTTGGTGGGCAGAAATAAATCAGCCATTGATGCGTACCTGGACATAGAAGACATGATTCGTATTGCGCATGAACATGAAGTCGATGCGATTCATCCGGGCTATGGATTTTTGGCGGAAAATGCAGATTTTGCCAGATGCTGTGAAGAAGAAGGAATCCTGTTCATCGGGCCTCGTCCGGAACATTTGGAAATGTTCGGCGATAAAATCAATGCCCGTATCCAGGCGGAAAGAGCCGGTATTCCGATGATTCCCGGCAGTGGCGGGCCCGTGAGCAGTATGGACGAGGTGCAAGATTTTGTCGCTCGGCACGGTTTGCCGATTATCATCAAAGCGGTGCATGGCGGCGGCGGTCGCGGTATGCGCGTGGTTCATCGTGAGGAGGATCTGGCCGAGGCATTGGAGCGTTCGCGCTCCGAAGCTTGGACGAGTTTCGGTAGCGATGAGGTGTATTTGGAAAAATATATCGAAGCGCCGAAGCATATCGAAGTGCAGATTTTGGGGGATGCACAGGGGAATGTGTTGCATTTGTATGAACGCGATTGCTCCATTCAGCGTCGCCATCAAAAGGTAGTGGAAATTGCCCCGGCTTTTGCCCTGCGACCGGAATTGCGGGAGCGGATTTGTGCTGCGGCGGTCCGTTTGATGAAAAATGTCGACTACCTCAATGCAGGCACGGTGGAGTTTCTGGTCGATGCTAAGGAAAACTTCTACTTTATCGAGGTAAATCCCCGTATCCAGGTTGAACATACCGTCACGGAGATGATTACCTCCATTGACATCGTTCAAACACAAATCCTCCTGGCTTGCGGACATTCCCTGCATGATTCCCAAGTGGGGATTCCGCAACAAAAAGACATCCTCTGCCATGGCAGTGCAATTCAATGCCGTATCACTACGGAAGATCCGGAAAAGAACTTTTTCCCGGATACGGGCAAGATCATTGCCTATCGCAGCGGCGGCGGTTTCGGTGTTCGTTTGGATGCCGGCACGGCGTACACGGGCGCTGTCATCACTCCTTACTACGATTCGTTGCTGGTCAAAGCGACGACGTATGGGATCAATCATGCCCAAGCTGCCAAGAAAATGCTGCGTTGTCTGCGCGAGTTCCGCGTGCGCGGCGTGACGACTAATATTTACTTCCTGATGAATGTGTTGCGCCATCCGGAGTTTTTGAACGGCAATTATGATGTCAATTTCATCGACACGCATCCGGAGCTATTCCAATTGCCGAGGCCCAAGGATCGCGGTACAAAACTGTTGCGCTATATAGCGGAAACGACGGTGAACGGCTATGCGGGCAAGGGACCGCAGGAAAAACCGGACTTGGAGATGGCAGATCCTCTGCGAGTCACGGAAGAATATCCTCGCGGCACCAAACAATTGCTGGACGAATTGGGACCGGAAAAATTTGCCAAGTGGGTCCAAGAGCAAAAAGCGGTGTTGTTTACGGATACGACGTATCGCGATGCGCATCAATCGCTATTTGCGACTCGTTTGCGTACGCATGATATCATGGGAGCCATTGGCGCTACCGCGCAACGTTTACCGCAATTGTTTTCTTTCGAGAATTGGGGCGGAGCTACTTTTGACGTGGCGTACCGGTTCCTGGATGAGAGCCCGTGGGACAGATTGCGTCGCATGCGGGCGGCAGCCCCCAATATCCTTTTCCAGATGTTGACACGTGGGGCCAATACCGTCGGCTACACCAATTATGATGAAAGCGTTATCCGCCAATTCATCTCGCAGGCAGCCTTGCATGGCGTGGATGTATTCCGGATATTCGACTGTCTCAACAATTTGGATCATATGACCGTGACCATCGATGAGGTGCGTCGTCAACAAAAAATTGCCGAAGTAGCGCTTTGCTATACGGGGGATTTGCTGGATAGCAAGCGACAGAAGTATGATTTGCAATACTATGTAAAAATGGCCAAAGCCTGTGCGGATGCAGGTGCGCATATGATTGCGATCAAGGATATGGCGGGCTTACTGAAACCGGAAGCTGCCTATGCCTTGGTTGCCGCCATTAAAGATGCAGTGGATTTGCCTCTGCACTTGCATTCTCACGAAGGTGCGGGCAATACGATTTACGCCTATGCACGTGCGGTGGATGCGGGCGTTGACATCATCGATCTGGCGATGCCGGCATTTTCCGGCGGGACCAGTCAACCGGCCATGACCACGATGTGGCACGCACTTGCCGGTCATGAGCGTCGTCCGGACATGGATATCAAGGCGATGGAAGAGATCAATCGCTATTGGGAAACGGTACGTCCTTATTACAAAGGTGTCGACAGTGCATCTTCCTATCCGAATACGACAGTCTACCATCATGAAATGCCGGGCGGACAATATTCCAATCTTCGCCAGCAGGCGATCATGGTCGGTTTGGGGCATCGCTGGGATGAAGTTTGCGAACGCTATGCCGAAGTCAATATGATGTTCGGCGATATCATCAAAGTAACGCCGTCCTCCAAAGTGGTGGGCGATATGGCGCTCTTCATGGTGCAAAACAACCTGCACGAACAGGATATCTATGAGCGCGGCAATACGTTGAGCTATCCCCAATCGGTCGTGGACTTTTTCGCCGGCAAATTGGGCACGCCCTATGGCGGTTTTCCGGAGCGTTTGCGGGAAATTATTTTGCGTGGCAAAGTACCGGCCGGTGAACCCGTTCCCACACCGGTGGATATGGCGCAAGTACGCGAAAAAATGCAATCTCTGGGCTTGCCGACTGCGGAAGAAGATGTGACCGCTTACAATATCTATCCGGATGTATTCCGCACTTATGCCGAGCGTTGTGAAAACTACGGCGATCTGGCTGTGCTCGATACGCCGACGTTCTTCTTCGGTATGAGCCGAGGGGAGGAGATCGACGTCGAATTGGAACCGGGCAAAACCATGGTGATCAAGCTTTTGAGCATTCATCAACCGGATGAAAAAGGGGATCGCATTGTTCAATTCGAACTCAATGGTATGCCGCGTGAAATCTCCGTTCATGACAATAATCTCGATGCAGTGGTCGAAGGTGGCCGCAAAGCGGATAAATCCAATCCGGGAGAAATCGGTGCGACGCTTTCCGGCTCCGTCATCAAAGTATTGGTAAACCTGGGCGATGCCGTCGAAAAAGGCGATCCGCTCCTCGTCACCGAAGCGATGAAAATGGAAACCACGATCAATGCTCCCGTGGCGGGCAATGTCGGCGATATTTTGGTCAAAGCCGGCTCACGGATCGAATCCGGCGATCTGCTCTTGGTCTTGGAATAATAGTTGCAGGTGTCAAGTGAATAGCTTGACACCTGCTTGCGCTTTTGTTATAATGACAAACGGTGAAGCTTATGGAATGGACGGAAGTAGTACATATCGGTGAATTGTTGGACATGTATGGCGAATTGTTGTCGGCACGTCCGCGTCGCTGTATGGAACATTACTATTACGACGATTATACTTTGGCGGAAATTGCCGAAGTGGAGCATATTTCTCGACAGGCCGTGCATGACAACTTGCAGCGAGCAGCGGATCAATTGACTCAATATGAGGAAAGACTGCGCTTGGTGGAAGTAAAGCA
>JAEZZT010000022.1 GCA_023418435.1 Bacillota bacterium
TACAGAGACTATACGATTCGTCGCTTGTGTCGGGAAATGCATGACTTTTATCGTCAGCGCGGAATCAATCGCTTGCAACAAGCTCTCTTCCAAGAGAAAACGTTACCGGCGGTGGCCTGTTCCGCCAAAGCCGCCACGGAAGCACTTACGGCAGGCCGCTATGAACTGCTCCCCATTGCCGACTGCTTGGACCGCGTGGCACTCGAAGGAGCGCTGCCTTATCCGCCGGGTATCCTGACCATCGTGCCCGGCGAACGTTGGACTCCGCCCGTCTGCCAATACTTTGCGGCACTTGAGGAAGGCATGAATCTTCTTCCCGGATTTGCGCCGGAGATCCAAGGCGTGCATCATCGTCATGAAAACGGCAAATTGCGTCTGTATGCGCATGTCCTCCAAGAGTAATATTGTTTGACATCGATGAAATCTTTGTAGTATAATTGAAAAGCTGTAAAGCAAATTTAAACTAGAGGTGATAGAATGGCAACAAACAGAAACGCTCGTTTTAAGGCAAGCAGACGGTTTGGCATGAACATCTACGGTCATCCGAAAGCGTTAAAACGGCAACCGAAAGAGCAGCGTCAAAAGAAAATGTCCGAATACGGCATGCAGCTCACAGAAAAACAGAAAGTTAAGGCAATGTACAACATGTTAGAACGTCAGTTCTACCGTTATTACGATAAAGCTCGTAAAATGGAAGGCATTGTGGGTGAAAACCTCCTCTTCCTCCTCGAAACGAGATTGGACAACTTGGTATATCGTATCGGTTTTGCTCGTTCCATCCGTCAAGCTCGTCAGATGGTTAACCACGGCTTGATCCTGGTCGACGGCAAACGTGTCGATATCCCGTCTTACGGTGTACGTCCGGGCCAAGTGATTTCTTTGAAAGAAGAAAAACGCGCCAACGAAATGTTCAAGGCCAGCTTCCAGGACATCCGTTCCTTCGAACTTCCGTACATCGAAAAGAACTTGGACAAATGGGAAGGTACTTTGGTTCGCATGCCGATGCGCGAAGAACTTCCTTACAAAGATGAAGTCAACGAAACATTGATCGTCGAGTTGTACAACAAGTAAGATCTACCAACCGCTCTTCGGAGCGGTTTTTTATTTACCCAGGCAGTGCTTCCTGCTCCGTATACCTTTATTTCTTGAGAAGTGGTATAATGATTGAGAATAAATATATTTGATCATTGCGATCAGGAGGTCAGTATGAAACACTCTTCCACAAGAAATAGAAAGAAGCGCGGCTTGAGATTGCGCAATCTATTTCTTGGAATCATCATTATTCTGGTCATCGCCTTGGGTGCCGGTTGCGGCTTTCTGGGTGCGACCATCAACAATCTGCCGGATGTCAGTCAAACGATTCGCCCGGAAGCGTCTTCCCAGGTATTCGACATTAAGGGCCGTTTGATTACTACTATCCATGCCGAGCAGAATCGCTTGCCGGTAAGCATTGATGCCGTACCGCAAAACTTGCAAAATGCATTCATTGCCGCCGAAGATATTCGTTTCTATGAACATCATGGCATCGATCCTCGCGGTATCCTGCGTGCCTTGTGGACCAATATTGCTCACCAGGGCGTAGCGCAGGGCGGCAGTACGATTACGCAGCAGTTGGCGCGCAATGCCTTTCTGACCCAGGACCGCACGCTAAAACGTAAATTCCAAGAAGCGGTCTTGGCGATCCAAATTGAACGCAAGTACACGAAACCTCAGATTCTCGAAATGTACATGAACCAAATTTATTTCGGCCAAGGTGCTTATGGTATCCAAACTGCGGCACATGTTTATTTCGGTAAGGATGTGCAGGATTTGAGCTTGGCCCAATGCGCCATGATTGCAGGCTTGCCGCAAAGCCCCAATTATTATTCTCCATTGAATAATTTGGAAGCAGCCAAGAAACGCCAAGCGATCGTTTTGAACCAAATGGCAAAATACGGCTTCATCTCGCAAGAGCAGGCCGATCAGGCCAAAGCGGCCGACTTGGGCTTGCGCACCGAAAAGAGTACCGGTACGGCCTCGGCCACCGCGTACTTCGTCAACTACATTTCCCAGCTGATCAGCGATAAATACGATGCGGAAGTCCTGTACAAAGAGGGCTTGAAAATCTATACTACCTTGGACTTGGATATGCAGGCGGCAGCCGAAAAAGCCTTGGCCAATAATCTTCCCGATTATTACACGGACAGCAACGGTTTGGTGCAGCCGCAGGGAGCCATCGTAGCGATCAATCCGCACAACGGCTATATCCTGGCCATGGTCGGCGGGCGTGGTACCGACCACTTCAACCGCGCCGTACAGGCCGTTCGTCAACCGGGTTCGGCGTTCAAACCTTTCGTCTACCTTACGGCAGTAGAAAAAGGCATGACGCCCGGGACGATTGTCGACGACTCGCCGATTACTATCGGTGGCTGGAGCCCGCAAAACTATGAGCGCAATTTCAGCGGCAAAATGACCTTGCGCTATGCATTGATGCATTCCGTCAATGTTCCCGCCGTCAAGATCGCGCAAGAGGTCGGCATGCACAATGTCCTGATCAATGCGGAAAACATGGGTATCAGCACGCTGGTACATGACGGCCCCGTCAATGACGAAAACTTGGCGTCCGCTCTCGGCGGTCTCACTCATGGTGTTACCCCCTTGGATATGGCCAGCGCATACGGTGTCTTAGCCAATGGCGGGGTGCGAGTTCCTCCTACGGCGATTATCCGCATTGTCGATCGCAACGGCAATATTCTCGAAGAAAATGAGCCGAAAGAAACACAAGTCATCAGTCAGAAAACCGCTTACATCATGACCAATATGTTGGAATCGGTCGTGTTCCACGGCACCGGCGGCAATGCCTACATCGGTCGTCCGATGGCGGGCAAGACGGGTACGACGGATGATACCAAGGATGCTTGGTTTGTCGGTTACACGCCCGATATCGCCACTGCCGTCTGGATCGGTGACGATTCCGAGGGCAATTTGCACGGCTTGACCGGCGGTACGATTCCGGCCGGCATCTGGCGCGATTTCATGTCCAAGGCGATGGCGGAATATCCTTACTCCCAATTTGCAGTACCTGCCGGAGTCGCCGGCATTGCGGCCGAAGGCTTCCAACAACCGCAAAAAGAGGAAGACAAGGACAAAGATAAGGATAAAAAGAAAGACGATAAAGCCAAAAAAGGCGACAAGAAAAAAAGCGGAAAAGAAAGCAGCAGTCACAGCGACAAATCTGAAAAAAGCTCCGACGACAAAGAGAAAAAAGTCAAAGGGGCGGAATAATGAAGACGGTCCTCTTCCGGACCGTCTTTTCGCTTGCCTATTATACAAAACGCCCTCCCCATTACCACTCCTCAGACCGCTCAGACAGCCGGATATCTCCCACTGCGACTCCACTCGCCAATGTCCTCATGCCAATGAACCCCCCGGCTCCGGCGAGCGCATAGCCTGATTGTAGATTCCCCACCTGTCTCTCGCCATGTTCCCTCTCTGCCGGCAAATATTCCTTTGGGGCGATATCCCACACCGCTACTACTCCTCGGATTCCCATCCGCATGCGGACAATAAAAAACCACCCCGAAGGGTGGTTTATGTCGATCTTAAATGGCGCGAATCACTTTACCGGAACGCAAGCAACGAGTGCAGACATTCATTCTTTTTACTTCGCCGTTGACCACAACGCGGACGCGTTGGATATTCGGTTTCCATTTTCTTTTGGTTTTCAAGTGTGAGTGACTCACGTTCATGCCGCTACCGGTCTTTTTGCCACAAACTTCGCAATAATTCGCCATCATCTACACCTCCTTGCGATTCCGTGTTGCAACATTTGTATTTTATCACAATAACTATCGCTAAGGCAAGTGATTTTTAAAATTCCTTCTCCAAACACTAGAAACCTACGCTGACTGCGCCTTCAAATCGTTTCTCTACAAACTTGCGCACTTCGTCGGAATGATAAGCCTCAATCAATTTTTCAACCGCCGGCAATTTTTCATTTCCTTTTTTCACGGCCAAGATATTCACATAGGGAGAATCTTTCTGTTCCGTGTACAGCGCATCTTTACTCGGATTGAGGCCGGCTTCCAACGCATAATTGGTATTGATCACGGCTGCATCCACATCGCTCAGGGATCTCGGTACTTGCGCCGCATCCAACTCACGAATTTCCAAATGCTTCGGATTCTCCACAATATCAGCTACCGTAGCAGTGATACCGGCCTGCGGGTTCAACTTGATCAAACCGGCCGATTGCAGTACCAACAAAGCTCTACCGCCATTGGTCGGATCATTCGGAATCGAAATCTTTCCGCCCTCGGGCAATTGATCCAAGGAGGTCAATTTCTTCGAGTATACGGAAATCGGATACAAGAC
>JAEZZT010000045.1 GCA_023418435.1 Bacillota bacterium
TGGTTTAGGTAGCGGTTTGGGCAAAACCTCCGGTCGTGGTACGAAAGGTTTGTATTCCCGTAGTGGCGGTAGCGTACGCCCCGGTTTTGAAGGCGGTCAGATGCCATTGTATCGTCGTCTGCCGAAACGTGGTTTTACGAATATTTTCGCCAACGAATATGCAGAGGTCAATGTATCCCAACTGAACCGTTTTGAAAACGGGGATGTCGTGGATCCCGTTACCCTGATTGAAAAAGGTATTTTGAAAAATGTCCGTGACGGCATCCGAATTCTCGGCAACGGTACCCTCGAAAAATCCGTGACTGTAAAAGCTCATGGATTCACCAAGAGCGCACAGGATAAGATTGAAGCGGCCGGTGGCAAGATCGAGGTGATCTGATGCTCGAAAAGCTTTCGAACATATTTCAAGTCACTGAATTACGCAATCGGGTTGCATATACTTTACTGATGTTCGTCGTGTTCCGAGCCGGGATTCATATCCCGGTACCGGGAGTCGACTCTTCAGTGATTGAACATTTATTTGCCAGCGGCAGTTTGTTCGGATTCTTGGACTTGTTTGCCGGTGGCGCCCTGAGTAAATTTTCCATCTTTGCGATGAGTATTACTCCGTACATCAACGCTTCCATTATTATGCAGCTGTTGACGGCGGTGGTACCGACGTTTGAAGAATGGAAAAAGGATGGTCAGGACGGGTACAAAAAGATCCAGAAAGTCACTCGTTACGGGACCGTCTTGCTCGGTTTCATTCAGGCCTTCGGGATGGCGTATGGCTTGCGTGCCAACCATGCCTTGGTCGACAACAGTTATTTTTCAGTGTTGATGATTGCGATCACTCTGACGGCAGGAACCTGTTTCCTGATGTGGTTGGGTGAGCAAATCACTGAAAAAGGAGTAGGTAATGGGATTTCGCTCATTATCTTTGCAGGTATCGTCGCTCGTATGCCGCATGGCATTCAGGTGATCGCCGAATACTTGCGTACGGGAACGATCAATTTGTTCCAAGCCGGATTGTTTGCCTTGATTGCAGTTGTTATGGTGGTCATCGTAGTGGCGGTTACCCAAGGCGCACGTAAGATTCCGGTACAGTACTCCAAACGTGTGGTCGGACGGAAAATGTATGGCGGTCATTCCTCGCATTTGCCGTTGAAGGTAAACCAAGCAGGGGTTATTCCGATCATCTTTGCTTCGTCGATTTTGATGTTGCCGATCACGTTGGCACAATTCGTCAATGTCGCATGGGTGAAACAAGTAGCGGCTCTGTTTACTTGGGGAACGGTATTGAATACGGTATTGTATGCGATACTGATTATATTCTTTACCTATTTCTACACAGCGATTTCGGTAAATATTACGGATATTGCTGATCAAATGAAGAAATACGGTGGTTTTATTCCGGGGATTCGTCCGGGCAAACCCACTGCAGATTATTTGGATCGCGTATTGACCCGCATTACTTTGGCCGGTGCATTCTTCCTCGCTTTCGTAGCGATTTTGCCGAACATCATCGGTAATGTCACCGGAATTCAAGGGGTATACTTCGGCGGTACGGCACTGCTGATCGTCGTAGGGGTTGCCTTGGATACCATGAAACAAGTGGAGTCCATGATGATTACGCGACATTATGAAGGTTTCATGAAGTAAGGAGGTTCACTTATGTACATCCTCTTAATGGGACCGCCCGGTGCGGGAAAAGGCACCCAGGCGGAAAGCCTGATTGCTAAGTACAATATCCCACAGATTTCCACTGGGGATATGTTCCGTGCAGCCGTCAAAAATGAGACGCCGCTCGGTTTAGAGGCGAAGAAATACATGGAAAGTGGTCAGTTGGTTCCTGATGAAGTCACGATCGGTATCGTTCGTGAACGACTGAGCGAGGAAGATTGCAAAGCCGGATTTATTCTGGACGGTTTTCCGAGAACCACTGCCCAAGCAGTTTCGTTGGATGCGATCTTGAGTGATCTCGGCATCACGTTGGATGGTGTGATCAACATTTCCGTTCCCAACGAAGAGTTGATCGTGCGGGCAACCGGCAGATTGATTTGTCCGATTTGCGGCACGACGTACCATGTGAAGTTCAAACCGCCCAAACAACCCGGTATCTGTGATAAGGACGGCGGCAAGTTGTACCAGCGAGAAGACGACAAAGAAGAAACTGTTCGTCAACGACTCGAAGTCTACGGGACACAAACCAAACCTTTGATTGACTACTATAAGAATAGCGGACATTATGTAGAAATTAATGGTTTACAACCGATGGACCGTGTGTTCGATGACATCGTAGCTGCTTTGGAAAAGAAGGCGTAACATGGTCATTCTGCGTTCTCGGCGAGAGATTGAACGTATAGCGAGCGCCGGTCATGTGGCAGCAGCTACATTGTCTCTTTTGGCCAAGCATGTAGCTCCGGGGATCAGTACTTTGGAGCTGGATGAATTGGCCGAAGATTTCATTCGAAGTCAAGGAGCCGTCCCTGCTTGCAAGGGGTACTACGGATTCCCGGCTTCGGTATGTATCTCAGTCAATGAAGGTGTAGTCCATGGTATCCCTTCGGCACATCACAAGTTGCGTGATGGTGATATCGTCAGTCTGGATCTAGTGGTACAAAAAGATGGATTTATGGGCGATACTGCTATTACCGTGCCGGTAGGGGAGATCGATGAAGCCAGCCGTCAACTTTTAGAAGTAACGGAGCAAGCCCTTTACCAAGGGATTGCCGCTGCTGTTGTAGGCAATCACATTGGAGATATAGGTCATGCCGTGCAAAGTTATGTGCGACCGTATCGCTATGGGGTAGTCATGGAATATGTCGGTCATGGAATCGGCACTGAAATGCATGCGGAACCGGAGGTACCGAATTACGGAAAACCCGGTGAAGGACTGCGTCTAGAGGCAGGAATGGTAATTTGTATTGAACCGATGATCAATATGGGGAAGGCCCAAACGAAGACCTTGAAAGATGGTTGGACAGTGATCACGGCAGATCGTAAGCGCTCGGCGCATTTTGAGCATACGGTCGCGATCACGGAAGATGGTCCACTCATTTTGACGGAGCGGTCATGATGACAGCAAAGTCAATCGAGCTCGGCAGTGTTGTCCTCATGACAGCGGGGCGTGAAAGTGGCCAATACTTTATCGTAGTGGATCGGTCGCCGGGATATATTTTGGCGGCAGATGGTCGCAAGCGTACCGTGCAACACCCCAAAAGGAAGAACATTCGGCATGTACAATACATTCAGGCAAAGCCGACTGTCTTAGAAGCGGCATGTATGGAAAACAGACCGTTCCGTGACGAAGAAATTCGCGCAGCAATCACCCAAGCGCAAACAGGCAAAAGGAGGCTCCGATGAGCAAGGAAGATGTCATTGAAGTAGAGGGCAAAGTCTTAGAAGCGTTGCCGAATGCGATGTTCAAAGTCAAGTTGGAAAATGGGCATATCGTCCTGGCACATGTGTCGGGAAAAATGCGAATGAACTTTATTCGTATTCTTCCGGGAGACCGAGTGACCATGGAGTTGACCCCTTATGATTTGAACCGCGGTCGCATTACCTATCGTTTCAAGTAAGCCCCATAGAAGGAGGTTTCAAATGAAAGTAAGACCGTCCGTAAAGAAGATTTGCGACAAATGTAAGATTATCAAACGCCATGGTCGCGTGATGGTAATCTGTGAAAATCCGAAACATAAACAAAGACAAGGTTAAGAATAGGAGGTGGAGAGTAGATGGCACGTATAGCCGGTGTAGACTTACCCCGTGATAAGCGCGTTGAGATTGGCTTGACATACATTTATGGTATTGGCCTCACTCTTTCCAAAGAAATTTTGGAGACAACCGGAGTTAATCCGGACACCCGCGTTCGCGATTTGACGGAAGATGAAGTAGCCAAATTGCGTGAAGCGCTGGACAACTATAAAGTAGAAGGTGATCTTCGTCGTGAAGAATCCCTCAATATTAAGCGTTTAATTGAAATCAATTCGTATCGCGGTCGTCGTCATCGTGCAGGATTGCCTGTACGCGGACAACGTACCAAGACGAATGCTCGTACGCGCAAAGGTCCGAAGAAGACCATTGCCGGTAAGAAAAAATAAGGCTAAAGGAGGGGACTGAAGTTGGCTAAAAAAGTAAGAACCAGAAGAAAAGAGAAAAAGCATGTAGAGTCCGGTGCGGCTCACATTCGTTCGACATTCAACAACACGATCGTCACGATTACTGATACAAACGGCAACACCCTTTCCTGGGCATCTGCCGGTGGTCTCGGCTTCCGTGGCTCTCGCAAGAGCACTCCTTTTGCCGCTCAAATGGCAGCTGAACAAGCAGCTAAAGCAGCAATGGATATGGGATTGCGCGAAGTAGAAGTATATGTTAAAGGACCGGGAGCAGGTCGTGAAGCGGCTATCCGCGCTTTGCAAGCTGCAGGCCTTGACGTAAATATGATTAAGGACGTCACACCGATTCCTCACAATGGTTGCCGCCCGCCAAAGCGCAGACGCGTATAATACTTGGCTGTGGTATTTATTGGTGAATAGGAGGAGGTTTCCCGCATGATAGAAGAAAAGAATTTTGACATTGAAACGGTAGAATTGTCGGAAGACGGACGTTACGGGAAATTTGTTTGCGAACCGTTGGATCGTGGCTATGGAATTACATTGGGCAATAGTTTGCGCCGTGTGCTTCTGTCCTCGCTGGACGGTGTCGCTATCACCTCGATTCAAATTGATGGCGTACTGCATGAATTTTCCACGATTCCCGGAGTTCGGGAAGACGTGACGGATATCATCCTAAACCTCAAAAAAATATGTTTTAAAGCGTACCCGGAGGCTGAACTTCCTCTGGAAATCATTGTGGACATCGACAAGGCGGGCGATTTTACCGCAAAACATATTGAAGTACCTTCCGAATTGGAAATACTCAATAAAGATTTGCATATCGCTCACTTGGACTCCAGTGCTCATATCCGCATGAAGTTGGTTGTGGATAGGGGAATGGGGTATGTGCCCGCAACCAAAAATAAACGAGCTGACGATGCCATCGGTGTGATTCCCATCGACTCCATTTTCTCGCCGATTTTGCGAGCCAACTATCGTGTTGAAGATACGCGTGTCGGCAATGAAATGGATTACGACAAAATGACGTTGGAAGTGACCACCGACGGCTCCATCGGCGCAGCGGATGCGGTTGCCAAATCAGCCACTATTTTGGTGCTTTATCTACGCAAGTTCCAAGAGATCGCAACGGACAATACGTTCATTTCCGTCGGAAATAATGCCGATGTGGAAGAAAACGGTAGCGGTGGCGAACCGGAGCCGGACCTGACATCCATACGGATCGAAGAGCTGGAACTGTCCGTACGTGCATTCAACTGCTTGAAACGCGCCAATATCAATACATTGGCAGATCTCGTAGAAAAAAGTGAAGACGATTTGACAAAAGTACGCAACTTAGGCAAAAAGTCGATAGAAGAAATTAAGCAACGACTGACTGAATTTGAAAGTCGCGGCTTGGCATTACGAATGAAAGACGAATAAGAGGAGGAACGACAATGACCTTGAGAAAATTAGGACGCAATACCGGCGCTCGCCGTGCCTTGTTGCGCAGCATGGTTACATCCCTTCTCC